>JBMHCY010000103.1:0-5999 GCA_049889655.1 Puniceispirillales bacterium (SeqCode) | reverse complement strand
GTCTGCATCAGGACGGGCTGGCCGATGTGGCTGACGGGCTGGGCGGACGTGACCCTCAATCACGGCTGCGGATCATGCGCGACAGCAGCGTCGGCAGTTACGGTATTCTGGCCCTGATCTTCACAACCGGTATCAGCACCTCCTGTCTTGCAGCGATTGCTGCTGAAGGCGGGATGGCCCTGCTCCATGCGATGATCACCGCTGCCGCGCTTTCCCGGGCGATGATGGCTGTTCAGCGCCATGTCAACGCCACCCCGGATGAAACAGGTCTCGCCAGTATGACAGGTCGGCCTTCCGCCACCGTTGCGATTTCGGCAGTTCTGCTGGGCAGCATCATCGCGATCAGTTTCAGCGGCATCGGGGCGGCATTTATGCTGGTGGGTGCAGGCCTAACCGTCACCTGGCTTTTGGGGCGGTTTCTGTATTCCCTTATCGGCGGCGTCAACGGCGATGGCCTCGGGGCAACACAGCAGCTGAGCGAAACCGTCATGCTGGTGATCCTCGCCATGGCAGCGGCGTGATGGAACGACTTGATCTTTTTCTGGTTCGTCATGCCCCGGCGATCCATCCGAAAGGGATTGTCCCCCCCCATGATCCTGACGCCGATTGCACCGAAAGCAGTGCTTTTGCCAGCCTCGCCCGTGCCCTGCCTGAAAAGTCACCTTGGTGGGTCAGCCCCCTCACCCGCTGCCGGATGACCGCCGATACGCTTGTCGCACATGGTGCGACAGCCGCTTCCATCATTGTTGATGATCGCCTGCGGGAGCAGGATTACGGCAGTTTTCACGGCCGCCCGGTGGCTGAGGTCTGGGAGGAAATCAAGGACGGGCCACGGTCAAACTGGCATTTTCTCCACCCGTCATTCTGCCCCCCGCACGGGGAAAGTTTCCTGATGCTGCATGATCGCATGGCCGCGGTGATCAAAGCCATCGAGGGGGCTGATACGCCCAGCCTGGTGCTGGTCGGCCACGGCATGGCCACCCGAAGCCTGATCGCCCATGCCCTCGACCTGCCGGCGGAAAACGCGCTCGCTTTTTCAATAAGCCCGCTTTCGCTGACCAGGATGACCCTGATCCGCACTGGCGGCAGCAGCGACCCGGGCAATGGCGGCCGCTGGCAACTCGACTGGCTCAACCGGGTGTACTGATCCGGTCAGGTGGCGCGGTTGCCCCTTGGATCAACCCAGCCGATGCTGCCATCATCCCGACGGTGAAGCATATTCAGCCCGAGATGTGATTTATTCCGGAACATCATGGCAGGCTGGCCGGAAAGTTCGAACACCATGACAGCTTCTTCCACGGTCATGAGGTGAATGGCATAATCCATTTCGGCAAGCACAGGCGGCGCCGTGATCTGATCGGCGGTTTCATCGGCCGGGCTTTCGGCATCGGATTCGAAAATCGTGACCATGGCGGGAATGACGTCATCATGGCCATTATCGAGACGGTGGTTTTTGAGCCGTCTTTTGTATCGCCGCAGTCTTTTTTCAATGTGATTAATTGCCTGATCAAGGGCATGATGGGCATCACCGGCGGCACCGCTGGCTTCCATTTCAATGCGCCGGGTGAGGTTGACCCGGATGCGGGTTTCAAACCCCGCCGTCCCTTTCAGAAGCGTGATCGCACCGCTGATCGCGTTATCGAAATATTTGCTGACGGCGGCCTGAAGGGCTGTTTCGGCGTGTTCCTTGAAGGCGTTTCCTGTGTCCATATTCTGACCGGAAATCTGTATCTGCATGAGCGCCTCCTTCGTATTCTTCATCAGATTCAATATGTTATCCTGACACAAGAATACGGCAGCAGCAAGGCATCATCAGGCGGCTTTGGTATCAAACCTGAGCCCGATGGAAAGACGCCCGCCGCTGACCTGATCGACAAAATGCAGCGGCCGGGCGGTCTCACCTTCCCTGCCGGCAAAGCCCGGGGCCGATAGAATGGTCAGCATCCCGGGGCTGTCATCGAGCGGCACGGCCCCGTTGCCTTCACGATCATCGCACAGACAGAGCCGCGATTCCCCGGCCAGCGTGATGATGAAAACCAGCCCCTGATAGCGCAGCGCATCGCGGTGAACACCGATCCCTGTCGAGCCTTTCTGATAATGCTGCACAGCCACGTCATTGAGCCTGAAGCCATCAACACCCACCGGTATACCGGCCCCTTCCACGGCAGCCTCAAGCAGGCTGGCCAGATCATCCAGCGGCCCGGCACGCGGGGCGGGAAAACAGATCTCAAAATCCTGCGCGACTTCACGCCCCTGGGCCCCAACCCGTGTCTTGGCCCGGCGCATTGGAAGGCGACTCGCCTGACGGATCAGTGAGGCGATCTCATCAGGGCTGAAAAAGGGCAACACGACCCCGAGGCAGTCTTTCTGGCCAAGTTCAGCCAGTGCCGCGGAAAAAGCAGCCTGCTTTGCCGGTGTCAGGGCAAGCAATTCGGGCATTTCACATCACACTTTCAGCCAGTAACAAAAACCTGCATCCCTCCGGGGGCTTAGCCGCGCATTTCGGCAACCATTCTGTCTGCCTCAGGCATCACGGCCTCGATGCGGTCGAACATGACGTTGATCTCATCTTCGGTGATGATCAGTGGCGGGCAGAAGGCAATACCATCCAGCGGCAGGGCTCTCAGGATGACGCCTTCATCCTGGGCCATCTTGACAACCTTGGCGGCGAATTTCACCGTCGGATCAATCTTGGTGCGGCTGCCCGGTTCAAGAACAAACTCGGCCGCGCCAATCAGCCCGACGGAACGGGTGTTGCCGACACAGTCAAAGCGACCCAGCGCAGCCACCCTTTCCGCAAAAAGCGGCGTCATGTTACGGACATGATTGATCATGTTGCGCTCTTCCATGAGGGCAAGCGTCCGCACGGCAACCGCCGCCGGCACAGGATGCGCTGAATAGGTGTAGCCGTGGCCGAACTGACCAAGCCGTTCCGCCTGGGCTTCGACCCCGGCCACCACCTTGTCACAGACAAGCACGGCAGAGATCGGCAGATAGGCCGAAGACAGTGCCTTGGCACAGGTCAGGATATCCGGCCGGATATTGAAGGTATGGCTGCCGAACATATTGCCGGTGCGGCCGAACCCGCAGATGACTTCATCGGCGATAAGCAGGATATCATGTTTCTTGAGGATCGGTTGCAGGGCATCGAAATAGCCTTCGGGATGGACGACAACACCGCCAGCCCCCATGATCGGCTCGACAATCATCGCCCCGATTGTCTCAGCACCTTCAGCTTCGATCAGTTCCTCAAGTTCCTGCATCCGCCGGGCGACGAATTCAGCCTCGGTTTCGCCATCATGGGCATCCTGGAAATAATGCGGTGAGCCTGTGTGCAGGGCAAAGTCGAGCGGCAGGCTGAAGCCATCCTGGACATAGGGCAAAGCCGTCAGGCTGGCCGCCGCCAGGGTCACCCCGTGATAGCCTCGCTTGCGGCTGATGATCTTGCGCTTTTCCGGCTTGCCGATGGCGGCATGGTAATACCAGACCATCTTGATCGCCGTGTCATTGGCTTCAGAACCGGAATTACAGAAAAACGCCTTGTCGAGGCCTTCCGGGGCGATGCTGATCAGCTTTTCGGCCAGATCAATGGCCGGGTTGACTGTCTTGCCGGTGAAGGAATGGTAATAGGGCAGTTTTTCCATCTGCTCGGTGGCGGCCTTGATCAGTTCCTTTTCACCGAAACCGAACGAGGTGCACCAGAGACCGCTGACCCCTTCGATATACTCGCGGCCTTCGGAATCGCTGACATAGATACCGCGGCCGGCAGCCATGATCTGCGGGCCGGTTTCGCGCAGCAGGGCCGGGTTCGTGTAAGGCTGCAGGTGATTGGCAACAGACCGTGCCTCGGGTGAATTGGCTGCAGGCGGGCTGATTTTGTTCATTGGTTTTCCTCCATGGAAACAGTTAGACGTGCTGTCCACCATTGATGTGAATTTCGGCCCCGTTCAGGTAACTCGCCTGATCCGAGCACAGGAAAAAGATGGTATTGGCCACTTCTTCGGTCAGGCCGAGCCGCTGTAACGGAATGTCAGGAACCATCCGGCTTTCGGTTTCGGGCGACAGGATATCGGTCTTGATCTCGCCCGGGGCAATGGCGTTCACGCGCACCCCGAGGGGGCCGTAATCCGCCGCCATCTCGCGCGTCAGGCCAGCCAGTGCAGATTTCGAGGTCCCATAGGCTGTACCGGCAAATTCATGGACACGTGATCCGGCAATCGAAGTGACATTAACGATCGACCCCGGGGCCCGGGCCAGCGCATCGGAAAGCCCTCGGGCGAGCATGATCGGGGCAAAGAAATTGACCTGAAAAACCTGATCCCAGACATCCATATCGGTATTGATGCTGTTCAGCCGGTTTTCATCATCGGCTTTTGGGGAAATACCGGCATTGTTGACCAGGGCATTGAGCGGTTGCCCGTCAAGCCGGTCGAGCAGCTCGGCGATCCCCTTTTTGATGGAATTGCGATCGGCGAGATCAATCTGAAGATGGTCTTCCTCGCCTGCTGGCCAGGGGCAGTTTTCCGGAAACGCATGACGCGAACAGGTGATGACACGCCATCCCTCTTCGGAAAAGCGTTTGACCGTGGCATGACCAATGCCACGGCTTGCCCCTGTCAGAACAAGGATAGGTCTGGTTGCGTTCATGCCTTCAGCCTAGCCCCAAAGACCCCAGACAGCAAGCCCGAGAAACACCAGCCAGGCGATCCCCTTGAGCAGGAAAAACATGAACGCCCCGGCGGCGATAATCTTGAACCAGCGGCGGTAGAACGGCGGCCGGTTGGTAGCCCCGTTACCGGTATTTTCAGACGGGTCTGTCAAAGCCTCTCAACTCCATAAAACTGCTGATAAAACGGTCACGGTGGTGAGATTCCCACACGGCAAGATCAAACGGCCCCCCATCATCATAGGAACCATCATCGATATAGATATCGGCGGTGACGCTGCCATCCGCCAGTATAACCGTCATCGGTTGCCGCCGGTAGGTCTCGCCTTCAAACGCATCGAGGGCGGCAATATCAGCATCGTTGAGATTGGTCAGCAAGAGCCCTTCGGCACGGCCATCGGGCATCGGCCGCAGCATTGGGAAATGATGACCAAGGGCCAGCCGCGCCACATAACCTTCGACACAGCCGGGTACGGCAGCGGCATTGTCATGGCCAAGCACGGCATTCAGAACACCGGGATCACGCAACGTTCCGTAAACAAAGACTGTCATTATTCACCCCTCAACCTCAGCCGTCACAGTATCAAGGGCCCGGGCCGGTATCAAGAACGAGAAATCGGTGGCCGTGCTGTTTTTTTGGGCTATGCTGTGCAGCCGTTAGAGGATGATACCCATGGATAGTGCAGATTACATCATCATCGGGGGAGGATCAGCCGGCTGCGTGCTGGCGAACAGGCTTTCCGCCGATCCCCGATACCGTGTCCTGCTGATCGAAGCGGGGGGAGAAGATCGCAACCCGCTGATCCATATCCCGGCGGGCTATATCAAAACCATGATCAATCCGGCGATCAACTGGATGTTTGAATCTGAACCCGGCGAAGGGACGGCCGGACGCAAGATCGCCTTCCCCCGGGGCAAGGTCATGGGCGGCTCATCGGCGATCAATGCCATGCTTTATGTCCGGGGACAGCAACAGGATTATGATGGGTGGGCCCAGCGCGGCAATCGCGGCTGGTCATACGAGGATGTGCTGCCCTATTTCCGCAAGGCCGAACACTGCGAGGCCATGGCGACAGAGACAATGGACGCAAACCTGCGTGGCACTGACGGGCCGCTCAACGTGGCGATGGTGCGAACACGCTACCCGGCACTCGACATGGTGATCGATGCGGCCAAGGCCAACGGCTACCCTCATAACCCTGATTACAACGGTGAGGATCAGGAAGGCTTTGCCTATTACCAGGTAACCCAGAAAAACGGTGTTCGCCATTCGGCCAAGCGGGCCTATATCGACCCTGTCCGCAAACGCCCCAACCTGCGGATCGTGACCCGG
>JBMHCY010000102.1:0-6816 GCA_049889655.1 Puniceispirillales bacterium (SeqCode) | reverse complement strand
GCCGATCTCGAGGCCTCGACAGAATCCACTGACAGCATCGTCAGCCGCAGCGAGGTTGAAGCCCTCGCCGCCCGCCTCGGTGGTGAGATCAAGACCCTTGCCGCCGCCGTGGAGACGTTGGCCGAAAGACCCGTCACCGCCCCGGCAGCAGCCCCGGACCTCAGCCCGTTGCTGGACCGGATCAACCGCCTCGAAGAGACGATCACAACCCTCAACAGCCAACTGGCGGCCATGCCCGCCCCGCGCGATGATGCAGACGCCGCCCCGGCAGAGGGCCAAAGCCCGGGCTGGGGAGACCTGTTCGGGGATTTCTTCCGGATCACCCGTATTGATGAGGAGCAGCCCTGATGCTGCGCCGTCTTGTTACCCTGGCCATCCTGATCGTCGCCGCCGGTTTTCTGACCAGTTTCCTGATCCGGCAGCCCGGGGTGGCGACCCTTGACTGGCTTGGCTACAGGATCGAGATCCGCACCAGCCTCCTGGTTATGCTGGGGCTTGGGGTGATCGCAGCGGTGGTGGTGCTTGACCGGCTGATCGGGTTTCTCGCCGGGTTGCCACTCAGGCTCAGCCGGGGGATGAAACAGCGCCGCAGCGAAGCCGGTCAGGATGCCCTGGCGCTCGGGCTGGTGGCCGCCTCGGTGGGCGACAGGCGCGAAGCGGCACGGCAGGAAAAGAAAGCCCGGAAACTCATCGGTGACAGCACGCTGACCAATCTGCTGACTGCCCAGGTGGCGACACTGGACGGCAAGACCGATGTCGCCAGCCGCTATTTCAGCCAGCTTGCCGATGATCGCGAGACAGCCTATTTCGGCCAGGCCGGGCTGATGCGGCTCGGGCTTGAAAGCGGTGATGACGAGGCTGCCCTTGCCGCCGGGCGTGAGGCCTTTGCCCGCAAAAAAGATGAACCATCCCTCGCCCGTGCACTGTTCGCCCTTGAGGCCCGCCGCGAGAATTGGCCGGAGGCGATCACTGCCCTTGCTGTTGCGCGCAAAAGCCACCATGACGAGATCGAACGCCGCCATGCCGACATGGCCATGGCCGTGCTGCATTTCAAATACGCCGAAAGCCTGCTGGCGGAAGATCAGCAAGCGGCAGCCTTGTCCAACCTCGAAAAGGGGCTGAAATACCGCTCCGGTCTTGTTCCGGCGGCAATGCTGGCTGCCCGGCTGCACCAGGAACAGAACAGCCAGCGCAAGGCGGTGGCGATCCTCGAAAAGGCCTTCCTCGATGCTCCGCATCCCGATATTGCCGCAATGCTGATGGCTGCGCTGAGCGGTGACGAGCCGCAGCGGCTGTCGCGGCTGATGCACCTGGCGGACAAGGGCGGCAACCGGCCTGAAGCCCTCGTCATCACAGCAACCTGGGCGACCAAACTGGAACTCTGGGGTGAAGCCCTGCGGCTGATTCGGATGATTGACGAGGATGACCGTGATGCCGAAGCCTGGTCCTGCCTCGCCGACATTGCCCGCCATGCCCCTGCGGAACTTTCTGCCGGTAAAGCCGCTTCAGGGGAAACCGACTGGCCGGAGGCTGAGGCCTGCCTGACCCGGGCGGCAACAGCCCCGCGAGGCCCGGGCTGGCATTGCCGGTCCTGCGGCATGGCTGCCCCGTCATGGAATGCCGATTGCAGCAGCTGCAAGAGCTTTGCCAGCATCGTCTGGCGCCGGGCCGCCGCCCCCGCATGACCTCGGCATGACCCCGCGGGCGCTTGGCAGGATGGCATTGTCACCCGGATTATTTAACGCTATAAGCATGGCTGATGATGCTGGTGTAGCTCAGTCGGCAGAGCAACTGATTCGTAATCAGTAGGTCGGAGGTTCAAGTCCTCTCACCAGCACCATTTTTTCAAGGGTTTGCACGCAATCCTGATCATTCTGATCACAACCTGATGGTGGCTGTTCAAACCAGAATCCCCGGCACGTCCTGCTGGCAATTGGCCTTTACAGCGGCATCAAGTTTTCTGGACTGATACGCAGCCCTTTTGATGATAATGAGAGTTTTCTGATGACCGCGCCCATTGCCCATCAATTCCCCAGCCCTGCTGCCAGCCATGCGACACGTTTCGCCTCCGCCATCACCCGCCGCCCGGCCGCTTCTGCTGTCGATGGCCTAAGGGCACAAGACAGGGGCAGCGTTGATATCAAGGTGATGGCCAGCCAGCATCGTGAGTACCAAAAGGCCTTGCGGCAAGCCGGGGCAGTGGTGATCGAATTACCGGCTTTGCCCGAATTTCCTGATGCACAATTTGTTGAAGACACAGCCCTTTGCCTGCCCGGTCTGGCGGTGATGATGCGCCCGGGTGCTGAAACCCGCAGGGGAGAAGTGGCCCCAATGCGTGATGCGCTCTCACTGATCTTTGATGATATTGCAGATATCACCGATGGGTTTGTTGAAGCCGGTGATATCCTGACCACGCCATCCGAAGTGCTGGTCGGGCTGTCGGCACGAACAGATCAAGCCGGGGCGGATCAATTGCGATCTGTTCTGGATAAACACGGTTACGCCATGCGGGTGTTGCAAACGCCTCCCGATGTTCTGCATTTCAAAACCGATTGCAGCCTGATTGATGACAACTGCATTCTATCGACAGAACGTCTGGCATCGAGCGGTTGTTTTAACGGCTATCAAACCATGCTGGTACCTGCGGGCGAAGACCCTGCCGCCAATATGATAAGGTATAACGACCACATTATTATGCCTGCTGGTTTTCCAAAAACCGAAGCCATGTTGAGGGCTGAAGGTTTTGACGTGCTGACTGTTGGCAATAGTGAATGTGCCAAAATTGATGGCGGAATGTCCTGCCTGTCGCTCCGGTTTTAGACGCAAGACCCCTGCCCCGCCTTCAGGCCATTACCGCTGGCTGACCTGATATATTGACCGGGCCAGCCATTCAGGATTGATCTCAACCCCCCAGCCCGGAGCATCGGTGACAGTGGCGTGGCCATCGGTGATCGCATAGGGACTTTCGACGAAAAGGTCCTGCTGCCAGGGGTAGTAATCTTCGCCCTCAATGGAAAATTCCAGATACTTCCCGGCATTGGGGATCGCCCGCAGCAGATGCATGGTGAACAGCGTCACCAGCGAGAGATTGGCACAATGCGGCGTCACCGGAAGCCCTGCCTTTTCAGCCATGGCCACCACCCTTAACGTCCGGCAGATGCCGCCAAGATAGAGAATATCCGGCTGGACGATATCGACAGCACGCATCTCGATCATCCGCCGCCAGGTGGGCAGATCGCAATCCTGCTCACCGCCGGTCACATCAATGGCAAGGGCATCGGTGACCTGTTTTGTCTGGTCCAGCTCCCAATAGGGGCAGGGTTCTTCATAATGCCCGAAACCGTGATCTTCGAGCATACGGCCGACCTCAATCGCCCGATCCGGGCTGTAGCAGCTGTTGGCATCAATGAGCAGATCAACATCATCCCCCAATTCACGGCGCATGGTGGGGATGATCTCTTCGGTCCGCCCCGGCCATTCATCCTCGTTGCGCCCGACTTCGGCCCCGGCCCGCATTTTGAACGCATCAAAGCCGAGGCTGTCCCGCAGATGCTTGAACCGCTCGGCTTCCTCAGCCGGGGTGATATCGCGTTTCATCGAACTGGCATAGGCCCGAATTCTGCCCGGTGACCCCCCGAGCAGGCTGGCCACAGGCTTGCCAGCGATTTTGCCACGCAGATCCCAGAGCGCCGTATCAACACCGCCCATGGCCCGCCGCAGATAGGAGCCGGGGAATTTATGCTCGCGTTCTGTCACCAGGTCGAGCAGATCATCGAGATCAGTGGTATCCTGCCCGAGCATCCACGGCGCGACCTGACGGTGCAGAACCTCGCAGGTGATATCACTCTGATAGGTCGAGACCTGGCCCCAGCCCTCAGCCCCATCTGTTGTTGTCACCCGGACAAAGCCAACATCCCTTGTTGTGAAAGTTTCAATTCGATCAAGGATCATCACACCACCTCATTCATCCTGTCTTGATTGTGGAAACGAATGATGGATCCGTCAAACTTTTCCCGCCGTAAGCGACGCTGGCTTGATCCTGCCACGTTTTCCCATAGATCAAAGGGGCAGATGTCCAACGGGAAGCCCATGCCGCCACAAACAGGCCAGACAAGACTGATCAGCATGATCACCGCGGCGATTATGCCGACCCTCGCCTGTGCCGAAACAGTCAAGACGCCAGGAATGTGCGATCATCTCGCCGCCCTTGAAGCCGACCCAGGCCATACCGCCGCACCGGTGGCCTTTGCCGATATCATCCCCAATGCCGTGATCACCGCCTGCCTTGAGGCGATTGCTGCCAGCAACGGTGACGAGCCGCGGTATTTCCTGCAACTGGGACGCGGCTATCTGCGCGGGGGAGAGGTTGATGCCGCCCTTGCTGCCTTTACCACCGCCCATGATGCCGGCTACCCGGCAGCGACTTTCGCCCTCGGGATGATGTATTTTCTCGGTGATGATATTGCTGCCGATCATGACCGGGCATTACGGCTTTTCACCAAGGCCCATGATCAGGGTGTAACCTATGCGGCGCTCGGGCTGGCCGAAATGCACGCCGATCCGATGAGCCCCCACCATGATGAGGCGGCAGCAAAGCAGTGGCGCGAGATATGGCGGCAGCAGCACACCACCCCTCCCCGGGAGTGACTTTATATACCCCAAAAGATTTGCTAAGTTTCCCCACCATTATTGACGAGACCATCATGCCTTTTCGACTTTTCGCTGTTCTGCTTTTCTCATCGTTTCCGTTTGCTGCCCATGCTGCTGTCGACAGCGGCGACACGGCCTGGATCCTGACTGCAACAGCGCTCGTTTTGTTCATGACCCTGCCGGGGCTGGCGCTGTTCTATGCCGGGCTTGTGCAATCCCGAAACGTTGTTTCCGTGCTGATGCATCATTTTGCGATTGCCTGTGTCTGCTCGGTGGCGTGGGTGATCTGCGGCTATTCGCTGGCGTTTTCCGGTGACGGGGCCTGGTTCGGTGATCTCGGCAACATGATGATGGCTGGCATCACGCTCGAAAGCGAATCCGGAACCATCCCCGAGAGTGTTTTCGCCGCCTTCCAGATGACCTTTGCCATCATCACCCCGGCCCTGGTGATCGGGGCCTATGTTGAACGGATGAACTTTGCTGCCGTGCTGCTGTTCTCGCTGATCTGGCTGCTTGCCGTCTACGCACCGGTGACACACTGGGTCTGGGGCGGCGGCATTCTGGCAGGCTGGAATGTTATGGATTTCGCAGGCGGGATTGTTGTTCACACCACTGCCGGTACAGCCGCCCTCGTTATCGCCATTGTGCTTGGCAGGCGTGCTGTCTTCCCGCATTCGGTGCAGCCACCGCACAGCCCCGTGCTGACCATGATCGGGGCATCCATGCTCTGGGTTGGCTGGTTTGGTTTCAACGGCGGTTCTGCCCTCGGCGCAGGCCAGGGGGCCGGGATGGCCCTGCTGGTGACGCATCTGGCCGCATCCATCGGGGCACTGTCATGGATGGTCATCGAATGGATGCGGTTTGGCCGCCCGTCGCTGGTGGGCATCGTGACCGGTATGGTTGCCGGGCTCGCCACCGTGACACCGGCCTCGGGGTATATCGGTGTGCCAGGGGGCGTTATCCTCGGCCTTGCTGGCGGGGTGATCTGCTATGTGGCGGTTGATCTGATCAGGGTCAGGATGAAGCTCGATGATTCGCTCGATGTTTTTGCTGTCCACGGGGTTGGCGGTATTGTCGGCAGCCTGCTGGTGGCGGTGCTCGCCACCGAGCAGTTCAGCGGCGGCGGCCTGCCCGAAGGCATGACCGTTGGCAGCCAGTTCATGGCCCAGGCCGGCGGCGTGATCATCACCTTTGTCTGGACAGCGATAGCCTCTTTCGTGATCCTCAAACTGATCGCTCTCGCGGTACCGCTTCGGGTCAGCCATGATGTCGAAATCGAAGGCCTTGATCTCGCCCAGCATGGGGAACGCGGCTATAACCAGAACTGATCACCAGGGGGGTGTCATGAAATATATTATCGCCGTCATCAAACCGTCACAGCTTGACGATGTCCACGCGGCACTGATGGAACTCGGCATCAGCGGCCTGACTGTCAGCGAAGTCCGCGGTTATGGCCGCCAGCGCGGCCAGACCGAGATTTACCGCGGCACTGAATACGCCGTGGCGTTTGTGCCCAAGGTCAAACTGGAAATCGCTGTTGAGGCTGATCTGCTGGATCAGGTGGTGGAAACGATCCGCCGCACCGCCAATACCGACAGGATCGGCGATGGCAAGGTCTTTGTGCTTGATCTGCAGGATGCCATGCGCATCCGCACCGGCGAAATGGGGGTCGACGCGCTGAAATAGGCGCTTGATCCCGCCCCTTCGCTATTTCTTGACGTAATCGCTGTCAAACGACCGCCCCGCTTTTTTGCGCTGCGGCATGATGGTCGGCAGGTTGGACAGCATGAACATGAGGCTGGGCCTGCATCGCCGCACCCCCGCTGAGGCAGCCAATACCCTTTCGGATCAACCCCTATTCCCCTGGATGATTAATTTGTATGGGGGGTTGAAATAAAGTGCCGTCATGCCATTTAGCAGAGTAATAACCTCCCCAACTCTGGCGGCTCCTTCGTGAGCCGCTTTTTTTTGGCCATTTTCTTGGCTATAATAAAACGGCACCAGAATGGCACTGTGCAGTTTCCTTTTCGTGTTGCTTTTTTCGTTTTCTCCCCTGCCTCTGCCAGACCGATGAGGAGAAAATAGAATTGAGCACCAGGATCAGGGTTCGGCGAATTGATGGTGAGTGGGTTATCCATATCATCGAACCCGAAACAGACTATGTCG
>JBMHCY010000101.1:0-7660 GCA_049889655.1 Puniceispirillales bacterium (SeqCode) | reverse complement strand
CCGCGGGATGCTTTTCCCGCTGGCCCTCGAAGGGGCTCTGAAATTGAAGGAATTGAGTTATATCCACGCCGAGGGTTATGCCTCCGGTGAGATGAAGCATGGGCCGATCGCCCTCATTGAGGAAGGCCTGCCGGTGATCGCGCTGCTCGGTGCTGATCAGCATCTGGGCAAAGCCGTCAGCAACCTGATGGAGGCCCGGGCCAGAGGCGCGAACGTGATTGCGCTAGTGACAGAGGACGCCGCCGATGCTGTGTCCGATCTGGATGCGGTCATCACCGTGCCTGCCTGTGACCCTGTGGTGGCCCCGATCCTGTTATCGATCCCGGCGCAGATCCTTGCCTATCTGGTGGCCGAGCATAAGGGAACGGATGTGGATCAGCCGCGCAATCTGGCGAAATCGGTGACTGTCGAATAATTTCTACCGCTTGATCTCGTTGGTTGAGAATGACCCGAGATACTTGAACGTGAACAACAGGAAGACTTCGTCAATCGGTTTGATGTCTCGGTCGGTTGTGCCGTCACGGGTATAGCCGAGTGATACAGTCAGGCAATCCTGGATGCCACCGCCATAGTTCAGCGCGACTGTTGAATCAGTCAGTTTGCGTGTGTCATTTCGCAGATCATAGACTTGTGTGATGGTGGCTTTCCAGTTCCTGGGCAGTTTTTGCTGAGCAACTAAGGTCAGCTGTTCTTTTTCCTCATCGGCACTGTCAAAATAGGATTTTGCCAGCTGGTTATAGGTCGCCGAAAGCGATGTCTTGCCGTAACTGAAAGTGGCTTTTGTCTTGGTTTCATTCAGGCGCAGATCACGCGGATGGAAACGTCCCGAAAAGGACAGCGAAAACGTATCCTGTGGCTTGATCGTCAGGCTTGTCAGGATATCGGATATGCGGTCATTTTCGCGCAATGCGTTAAGCCCGGTCGGGGTTTCGCCGGCAACCCGGAAGGACGAGCCGATGAACCCGGAAACATCGCCCAGATACCGATCATAGAGATCAATTGATGCGCCTGTGTCCACGCGGCTGTGGGTGATGTTGTAATCTTCGCCCTGCTCTCGGTGGAGCAGAAACAGATTGGCCTCATCGAGACGGAAATCGGAACTGTCACGGTTGGGGATTTTGTTGCTGCGGTCTGTCGCCTCAACCGAGACAAACTTAAACTTAGGCTCGAAAATAATCGGCCGGTCACCGATAGAGGTGGCGATGGGCATCGACCAGCCAAGCCCCGCGCTCAGGCTCACCAGACCAAGCTCACCGGTATAGCCGGAATTGTTCGTCGCGGTTTCAATATCCCGGTACTGGCCTGAAAACCGCCCCTCGGCCGAGAAAATACCAGCCTCGGTCTGGAATTCCTCGATCCCGTAGACTTCTGAAGTCCAGCGGCGCATATCGGTATGTTCGTCATTGTTGATGCTGGTTGCGCTCAGCCGCAGCCGCAGGTTCATATCTTCACGCGGGGCTTCGAGATATCTCTCGTGAAAGATATGCGGCAGGATGATCGGTTCCTGTTCATCGGAACGGTTGTTCCGCAAATCCTGAATATCATAGGCCTCGATCAGGCTGTAGCGATCCTGGCTGATCCGTTCCGTGGTGACATGTGTCTTGAGGGTTTCAGTTTCGTCAAAACCATAACGCCGCATGAAGGTATCCTGGCTTGCGCGGTATAGTCGGGCAGTAGTGCTCCAGTGATCACCGATCGTGGTGTCGAACCGGGCATCAATCGCGGCGACATCCTCACGGTTTTTCTTGAATGTGTTCAGCCGCCCCCCAGTGACCACGGCATCAAGACTGGATTTATCCCAGCGCTGGCGATAGCGCACCTGCACCGCATCACCGTTATTGGTAAAAAGATAGGGCGTGATCTCGGTATCATGGGTCTCCCCCGTCACCCAGTAGTAGGATTGGGCATAGGTCGTGCCGAGATCGCTCGAAAATGAAACGCGCGGCGGCATGAAGCCGGACCGGCGGCGGACAGTCCAGTCAGGATGCGACAGATAGGGGAAATAGATCACCGGTACTGAAAACAGGTGCATCCGGACATTGCGGTGAATGATGGTGGCTGTCTTCGTATCATGGCGGCTTGATGAACTCTTCAATTCCCATGCCGGGGTCTCGCCGCCGATGAAATCACAGTCACAAGGGGTGAAACGCGAATTCCCGAACAGGCTGTAATCCTCGGCCCTGTAATCCACTTCGCTCGACCCAACCCAGGAGCCATCGACAAGTTTGCTGATCACCGGTTCGGCGAAGGCTTTGGAAAAGTTTTCCTCCAGTGTCAGGCTTTCGGTGTAATGCACCCCCCCCTGATGATCTTTCAGCACGACATTGCCTGTTGCAACAGCAACCCCGGCATCGCGGTCGTAATCAACCCTGTCGGCCTTCAATTCCATGGCCCCCTGCACGATGATGACATTGCCTGTCGCCACCATCATGCCGGTTTCGGCATTGCTGGTGACGCTGTCGGCACTGAAGGTGACCTGCTCATTATCCTGGGCAAGGACGGGCTGGGCGATAATGGCGATGAAGGCAAATGCCATCACGGCAGCCAGCAGCATGACCATTGTCCGGGAATCTGTTTTGCGGGGTAAATTATCAACCATGGTGCGTCAAACCGATCATTAGCGCATCACAGATGATGCTCCATAAACCTAGCAAAACCTGCCTTATCATCAAGCCTTAATCTTGCTATGAAAGAGATCGAACGGGGCTTAAGGATAGCGTGACATGAAAATTCTTCATATTGTGGCCGGGGCTGAAAAGGGCGGGGCAGAGACATTTTCTCTGGATGCGGTCAAGGCTCTGCATGACAGTGGTGTAGAACAGGTCTTGATCACGCGGCCGCATGATGACCGCATCGCTGCCCTTGAGGAGCGTTCCATCCCCTATTACAGCATGAGTTTCAGCCGTCTTCTGAAACCCTTTCAGCGGCACAGGATCAACAGCATCATCGCCGCTGAGAAACCGGACCTTGTTCACAGCTGGATGAATCGCGGGGCCAGTTTCACCCCGCCGCAGCGTGATATTCCGATTCTTGGCTGGTTTGGCGGCTACTATAACCTCAAGAATTTCACGTCCTGTGATTTTTACATGGGTGTAACACGCGATATTGTCCGCCATATCGGAGAGGAATCGGGCCGCCCCGATCACGCCTATCTGGGCCATACTTTTGGCACGCTGGAACAGGACCCGCCGATCCGCAAATCGGATTATGGCATTCCCGAGGATGCCCCGATGGTGCTGCTGCTCTCGCGGATGCACTGGAAAAAGGGTGTTGATCTGCTGCTCGATGCTGTCCGTGATCTGCCCGGGGTGCATCTGCTGCTGGCTGGATCAGGGCCTGACCTGGAAAAATACAAGGCATTGGCCCGGGAACTCGGTGTTGCCGACAGGGCGCATTTCCCGGGTTGGTGCAACAACCGGGCGGCATTGCTGGAAAAGGCCGATGTCGCCTGCCTGCCTTCCCGCTATGAGCCTTTCGGGACAGTAATCTCCGAGGCGTGGTATGCCGGTATTCCGCTGGTCGCCACCCGCGCCGATGGGGCACGCCAATATGTGACCGATGGAAAAGATGGTCTTCTCGTCGATATTGATGACCGTGACGGGCTGGTCCATGCTTTGCGTGCTGCGCTTGAAAACAAATCCCTGCGGCGGAAAATCATCAGCGGCGGTAAGGCGACCTATGAGGAATTGTTCAGCCGTGATGTCGTCACCCGCCAACTGATCGCTTCCTACAAGGACATGATCCGTCGCTATCGGGAGGCTTGAGCCGATGCCCGCTCGCCGCATTCTCGTGATCAAACACGGTGCGCTGGGTGATATCATCCAGGGGCTTGATGGTTATGCAAGCCTCAGGGCCGGTCATCCCGATGCCCATCTGGCTGTGCTGACGACGGCCCCCTTTGCCGGGCTTTTCGCCGCCATGCCGTTTTTTGATGAGGTGCTGGTCGATCATCGGGCGAGCCTGCTCAATCTTCTCCAAACGCTGCGTATAAGGGGTGTTCTGCACAATGGCTGGGATCGAATTTATGATTTCCAGTGTTCCCGTCGCACCCGGCGGTATTTCGCCCATCTTGCCCCCCGCGGGGTGGAAACGGTCGGCATTCACCCTGGGGCCAGCCATCCGCTGCCTGAGATGGCGCATCTCAACAACCGTGATCGCATGATAACAACAGCGGTTACCGGCGGATGCCCGGCAACCGAAGCTGAAACAGGCTGGCTTGCCGGGGCGGGGGAAAATGTGCCCCGTGACAGGGTTATCCTGATCCCGGGCTGTTCGCCTGCCAAGCCTGAAAAACGCTGGCCAGCCGGGCATTATGCTGATCTCGCCCGGATGCTGATCAGCGAAGGCCATAGGGTGGCTCTAGTCGGCACGGCGGTTGACCGGGCCGCTGGTGATGTGATCATGGCCGGGGCCGAGGGCTGTACGGATTATATTGGCAAAACAACCCTGCCTGAACTGGCGGCCATGCTTGCGGCCGCCCGTGTGGTGGTCGGCAATGATACGGGCCCGGTCTTCATGGCGGCACGGCTCGGGGCCCCGACGCTGATGCTGATGTCACGCCATACCGACCCGGGGATGTCCGCACCCTATGGCCCGGCGGCCGCCTGGATGCGTGAAGACGCGATCGAAAAGATCACCCCGGCGATGGTTCTTGATCATCTTAGAACGATGAATCCGGGCCTTTGAGAAATTCGGCTTCCTCGGCTGTTGTCGGCCTGCCCAGAATGCTGTTGCGATGCGGGAAGTGGCCGAAACGTTCGATGATCACCTTGTGCTTGACTGCATATTCATACGTGTGTGCGTTGGTGTATTGCTCAAACAGAGGCAGCGAGGCTTCCTGAACAGCAAGGTCTTCGGCGTGCATCATCGGCATAAGCAGAAAATGCCGGTGATTCTGATCATCAAACGCATCAAGATAGCCCCGTTCGATCCCGGTCATGGCCAGGCCAAGGGCCATATCATCACCGGCAAAGGCCATCGGGGTATCGCGGAAAATGTTCCGCGTCATCTGGTCCAGCACGATGATCAGCGCGAGCAGACCTTCGGCATCCTCGGCCCATTGGTCGAGTTGTCCGGCCAGGGCCCGCTGCACCAGTTTTTCAAACCTGTCACGCAGTACCTGATCAAAGGCCGGGTCCTTGAAAAACCATTTTTTGGGTTCAGTTTCCTCAAACCAAAATGTCAGGACTTCCGGAATGGCGTTAGCGTGGCGGCGGGTCATGGTTTCACCTTTCTGGTTCAGAGAATCTTGCCCGGGTTCATGATCCCCTTGGGATCAAGGGCCTGTTTGATGGCTTTCATCATGTCGAGGGCTGTCGGGTCCTTGAAATCGTGGAGCATCGCACGTTTCTTCTGGCCGATCCCGTGTTCGGCACTGATCGACCCGCCATAATCACGCAGCAGCTCGAGCATCATGGCATCAAATTGCGGATAAAGGCTCATGAAATCCGGATGGCCGTCCCGGGGAATGCAGAGATTGAAATGCAGGTTGCCGTCGCCGAGATGGCCGAAGCCGAAAACACGCACCCCGGGGGCGATCGCATTGGCGGCGTCGGCAGCACGTTCATAGAACGCGGCCATATGTTCGATCGGAATGGAAATATCGGATTTATAGGCCACCCCGGCCTTGATCTCGCTTTCGGGGGTCAACTCCCGGATCGCCCAGAGAGCCGCCCGCTGGTTGCCATTGGCAGCGATGGTGGCATCGTTAATCAGCCCGGTCTCAAACGCTTCGGCGAGAACCTTTTCCATGACGGCATCAAGCGGCATCTTCCCGTCAGCGGAGGGGGTGGCAGCGTCATCGGCGGTCGAGGCGATCTCTATGAAGGCGGAAAACGGCGGTATCGCCTCCAGGGGGGCGGTGACATCGGGATAGTGTTCCATGACATTCCGGATGATGCTGTCGGGCATCAATTCAAAGGTCACGACATTGCCGCCACTGGCGGCCTGGCATTCGTTGAGCAGGGTGATGGCGGCGTCTATATCACGCAATCCGGCAAAGGCCGTTGCGATGGCGCGGGGCTTGGGGAAAAGCTGCAACACCGCGGCGGTGATGATCCCCAGCGTGCCCTCCGCGCCAATGAAAAGGTTTTTCAGGTCATAGCCGGTATTGTCCTTTTTCAGCGGTGACAGCAGATTCATCACCCGGCCATCGGCAACAACCACTTCCAGCCCGAGACAAAGGTTGCGGGCATTGCCGTAGCGGACAACATTCAGCCCCCCGGCATTGGTGGAAAGATTACCGCCGATCCGGCACGTCCCCCGCGACCCGAAATTGAGCGGGAAGAGCAGGTCTTCACGATCTGCCGCCAACTGAATGTTTTCAAGAATGCAGCCAGCCTCAACCGTGATGGTACGGCTTTTCGGATCGATTTGCCGGATCGTATCCATCCGTGCCAGCGAGACAATGATCGCCGCCCCGCTGCTATCCGGTGTCGCCCCGCCACAGAGGCTGGTATTGCCGCCCTGGGGCACAATCGGGATCCCGTGTTCATGGGCAAGGCTGATAATGCGGCTGACTTCTTCGGTGGAACCCGGCCTGACAACAGCCTGTGCCATGCCGGTGTAATGGCCGCGCCAGTCTGTCAGGTAGGGGGCGATATCCGCTTCGTCCCGGATCAGGTTTTTCGCACCGACAATTTCCGTCAGTGCAGCAAGGATCGGGCTTTCTATGACCAAGGCAAAACTCCCGTCGGGGTGGGTGGATCATTCCTCTAGAATAGCATGACTGCCGCAGGCTTCAATCACGGTGGGCAGCGCGCATCAGCCGGTCATTGATCGCCTGACCGATCCCCTCATCAGGAATAGCCGCCATGGCGATCGCCGCCGCATCGGAAGCATCGGCCTCACGCAGCAATTCATAGAGCCGGGCTGCAGCTTCAACCAGATCACCCCCGGGGCTGAGGTTGAAGACACAGTGTGCAGCCGGAGCCGGGGAGTTGCCAAAGCCGATCCAGGCTGTGTCGGGGCCGGCCTCACTGGCATTGAGAATCAGCGGCTTGCTCGGGGCGTAATGGCTTTTCATCTGGCCGGGGCTGATGATCGCTTCGCCCGGGGCTTCGGCCACCTTGCCGGTGGCTTCACTGATCATCGCTGCGGTGATGCTGCCCGGTCTCAGGACGATCGGGGTCTCCCCCCTTGCATCGATGACAGTGGATTCAAGCCCGCCACTGGCTGGGCCTGTATCAAGGATCAGGGCAAGATGCGGATAGCCGCCCAGATCGGCGGTAACATGATCGGCGCGGGTCGGGCTGATATGGCCTGAACGGTTCGCCGAGGGGGCCGCCACGGGAACCGCTGCCTCCTTGAGAAATGACCGTGCCACGGGATTGGCCGGAACGCGCAGGGCGATGCTTTCAAGATCGGCAAGAGCAAGTGGGCTGACGGGGCAGCCGTCATGCCGGTCGAGAACCAGTGTCAGGGGCCCGGGCCAGAAGGCTGCGGCAAGAGTTTCGGCAAGCGGTGTCATCCGCCCCAGCCCAAAGGCGGCCTCGGGGCTGTCGACATGGCTGATCAGCGGGTTGAACTGCGGCCTGTTCTTGGCATCGAAGATACGCGCCACGGCTGTATCATTGGTGGCGTCACCGCCGAGCCCGTAGACAGTCTCCGTCCCGAAGGCCACCAGCTGGCCATGCCTTATGGCTTCGGCAGCCCGAGCGAT
>JBMHCY010000100.1:0-9983 GCA_049889655.1 Puniceispirillales bacterium (SeqCode) | reverse complement strand
ACCTCCGCCCCCACCGTGCCCAGACCGGCAATCGCGATACGCATGGCTTTTCACTTTCTTTCGGGTGTGTCTTCAGCGGGTTTATTGATACCTGATAGCAGGCCCCGGGGGCAACCCCCCTCACTCATCGCTGGGGTGGTTGATGCCGTCGAAGATCGGGGCGGTGTTGTAATCCGCCATCGCCACCCCCTCAAAGCAGCCGACATTGACCCCGACCTCATCGGGGTTGCTGCGGCGGCGGTGAAACGTGTAAATCCCGCAGCGTGAGCAGAAATAATGTTCCGCCGTATCGGTGTTGAACTGATAGCAGGTGAGCATCTCCGCCCCCTTTTCCACCCGCAGCGCATCACGCGCCACCGTCGCATTGGGGGCCCAGCGGCGGCGGCAGAACGAACAGTCGCAGCGCCCGGCCTCGCTGAAATCGGTCTCGGCGGGGATGCTGAATTCAACTGCCCCGCAATGGCATGACCCGTGCTTCCGGTTCATCCCGCGCCCCTGCCGTTGAGGGTTTCGAGCACCCAGGTGCTGTCGCTATTGCTTGGAAAGACGGGGTATTTGACCGCTTCGATCACCCCGTCACGGGCGATCAGTGCCAGCCTCTTGCAGAGCATCATCCCCGCGGCTTCGAGCATCGGCAGGCGCATGGCACGGCAGAACGCCCCCGCCGCATCACTGAGCACAGCATAGGGCAGGTGCAGCCGTTCCGCCATTTCCTGCTGATAGGCCGTATCCTGCACCGAAAGCCCGAAGACCTGCGCCCCGGCAGCGGTGATCTCAGCATGGAGATCACGGTAGGAACAGGCCTGCGGCGTGCAGCCCCGGGCCCCGGGGATATCATCCCAGCCTTCGGGCAGTGGCTGCCCGGGCTGCCCTGTCATCGGATAGCAGAACAGTACCAGCAGCCCCGGCTGCCGCCCGAGATTAATCACCCCGCCCCTTGTCGAGGGCAGATCGATCGCCGCCAGCGGCATCCCCGGCAGGTGATCAGCACCACCATCATCCTGCGGCTCAGGCAGGTTATCGGGCGTTGTCAGGAAAGAAGACATCACTTCACCTTTCATTTATCCGCCGCGGCGGCAGCCGTCAGCCGATGATAGTTTTCGTCAGTGAAGGGCATTTCCGCCCCGCCTGCGGGATCAAACAGAGACCGGTCAACCCGGCTGAGCGCCCCGAGATAGACATGGATCGCCTCAGAAGGCTCGGGGCTCGTGCACGTGACACCATGGATCGCATCAGCGGCGATCTGCACCACCGCCCCGGCACCAACAGGCGTGCTGTGGCTAAAAACAGGGGGGTTGCGGCCATCGCGTTCATAGAAATCGTTACGCTCGACCCCTTCAATGACGCCGATTGTGGCCGTCATCCGGTGATCATGCGGTGGCACGGTCATCCCCGGCTGGAACCGGCAGAACCAGACCGAAAGGCTCTCATCTTCATAAAGGATGACATCATCTTCGGCATAGGATGGCAGGGCTGCCTTGGCGGCGGCCGGATCAGCAACAAAGCCCCCCAGGACAGTCGCAACCGCCGTTTTCGGGTCAGGCCCGGCTGCGGCGGCTTTCAGATCATCAAGCAGTGTTTCGAGCATGGGTGGGGCAGCCTTATCTCTTGTTGGGTATCGGTGATCCCCCATTCTGCACCCGCAATCCGCAAAAGAAAAGGGCCACCGAGGGGCCGCCCTTTCGCCTGTAATGTTCCTCAGACAAGGCATGGTTTTCTGCAATCTCGCCTGTGGTTTAAGCATTATCACCGCATCCTCATCGGCAGTGCGATTTCAGGGCAGGTCGCTTTCAGAAAAATCTGTGACGGAACAGGCAAGAGAAGCTGAATTTACCCCCCTATCGTTGATCTTAGAATAACCACCGACGTTAGAGGCGACCATGAAGAAAGACCTTAACAAGGTGCTTGAATGGGGCGGCGCCATCCTCTCGATTGCCTATTCACTGCTCATTGCCTCAAACACAGGGTATGAAGTCCTTTCCTTTACTATCTTCCTTTTTTCAGCATTGCTGCTCTTCACCCTTGCCGTGCGAAAGCAGATGTGGGGATGGACAACGATGCAGGCCTTCTACATCGTCACCGGTGCATACGGCATCTTCGCCTGGAGCGTCTGAAAGCCAGCATGAAGCCCAACGTAAAAAAGCGGCTTAAAAAGCCGCTTTGATACATGATATTGCATCGAATTTTTAACGCTTTGAGAACTGGAAGCTCCGGCGGGCCTTGCGCTTACCGTATTTCTTCCGTTCGACGACACGGCTGTCACGGGTCAGGAAGCCGCCGGCCTTGAGCACCGGACGCAGGGCCGGTTCAAAGCGGATCAGCGCGTGGCTGATACCGTGACGGACAGCACCGGCCTGGCCGGAAAGACCGCCGCCCTTGACCGTGGCGATGACATCAAATTCATCATTGCGGCCTGCTGTTTCAAACGGCTGGCGGAGCAGCATCTGGAGAACCGGACGGGCGAAATATTCGGCGACGTCCTTGCCATTGATGCTCATCCGGCCGGTGCCACGCTTAACCCAGACCCGCGCGGAAGCATCCTTGCGGCGGCCAGTGGCATAGGAACGGCCAAGGGTATCAATCTGCGGTTCGGCCGGGGCAGCGGCTTCGGCAACCGTGCCTTCGTCCTGCAGAGCGCCGAGGGCAGCCATGCCGGTAGCGGCTTCGGTGGCCTCGGTGTTGTTTTCGTTGGTTTCGTTTTCAGCTGACATGATTACCTCGCCTACATCCGGGCTGTATTCTTCGGGTTCATAGAAGCCACATCGAGGGTGGCGGGCTGCTGGGCTTCATGCGGATGGCTGGCGCCTGCATAAACGTGCAGGTGCTTCATGCAGCGACGGCCGAGCGGCCCCCGCGGGATCATCCGTTCAACCGCCTTGATGATCACCCGTTCCGGATGCTTGCCATCAAGGATTTTATCCGCAGTGCGGGATTTGATCCCGCCGGGATAGCCCGTGTGCCAATAATAGGTCTTGGCCGTGCGCTTGTTGCCCTTGAGCAGGACTTTTTCCGCGTTGACGACGATGACATTGTCACCGCAATCCATGTGCGGGGTGTAGCCCGGCTTGTGCTTGCCGCGCAGCCGATTGGCGATGATCGAGGCCAGACGCCCCAGGACCAGCCCTTCGGCATCCACAACACACCAGCCCTTTTCAATATCGGCTGGCGTGGCGGTGTAGGTCTTTTGCATAGACATGGTTTTTGTTCCACCACTGGTAAGATTTCACGTTGTGTGCAGTGTATAAAGCGGCCCCGGCCGGGCGTCAATACTGTATTTTTAAAACTTTTAATAATAGATCAATGATTTCAATAAGATAAAAATGTGGTATTATTTTACCACATCAAAACCACTGTCTTGCCGCCGCGCCCGGGATGGTCTAGAACAGGATCATGATCATGCTCATCGACAATTATGACAGTTTCACCTGGAATCTGTGGCATTTTCTTTCGGATCTCGGCGTTGAGGTAGAAACCTGCCGCAATGACGAGAAGACCGTGGACGAGGTGATCGCCGCCAAACCGGACGCGATCATCATCTCCCCCGGCCCGTGCACACCGTATGAAGCCGGGATTTGCCTTGATCTGGTGAAAACTGCTGCCGGGAAAATCCCCATGATGGGGGTTTGCCTCGGCTATCAGTCTATCGGTGTTGCCTTCGGGGCGACCCTGAAACGGATTGATCCGCCCGTCCATGGCAAACTCTCGATGATCCGCCATGAAGACGGCGGGCTGATGCAGGGCTGCCCGAGCCCGGTGGCTGTCACCCGCTATCATTCGCTGGTACTTGACCGTGACAGCCTCCCCGACTGTTTTGAGATCACCGCCGAAACCGAGAACGGGATTGTCATGGGAATATCGCACCGGGAGATGAACCTGCACGGGCTGCTGTTTCATCCGGAATCGATTGCCACCGTCGGCGGCTACCGGATGCTGGCCAATTTCCTCAACGGGGCGGGGCTGATCAACCTTGATGAGGGCCGGATCAATGCCCTTGAAACCCAGGTGCTTGATCTGGCGGGCCGCTTTCCCGACCACATCCATGCCTGAACTTGCCAGCCCCAAGGCCCCTATCTATAGTGAAGCTGTTCTTGATGTGACCGCAACGGATTGATGCCATGACCGACACGCTGAAATCGCTGATCCGCCAACTGGCTGAGGGTGAGGTGCTTGACCGCAGCGCCATGGAAACCTGCTTTGACACGATCCTTGAAGGCGAAGCCGGGGCAGGCCAGATCGCGGCCTTTCTGACAGCGTTGAAGATGCGCGGCGAAACCCCGGAAGATATCACTGCCGGGGCCAGCGTCTTGCGCCAGCGCGCCGTCACCATCAACGCCCCTGATGAAGCCATGGATATCGTTGGTACCGGCGGCGACGGCATCGGCACCTGGAATATTTCCAGCGCGACTGCCTTTGTCGTGGCCGGTTGCGGTGTGCCTGTTGCCAAGCATGGCAACCGTGCGGTTTCCTCCAAGAGCGGGGCCGCCGATGTGCTGCTCGAACTCGGGATCAATCTCGATGCCGATATGGCGCTCGTCCAGCGTGCCCTTGATGAGGCGAAAATCTGTTTCCTCATGGCTCCGCGTCATCACAGTGCCATGCGCCATGTCGGGCCGATCCGAGTCGAGCTGGGGTACCGGACGATCTTCAATATGCTCGGCCCCCTTTCCAACCCGGCCCTTGTCCGGCGGATCATGGTGGGGGTCTTTGACAAGCAATGGCTCCGCCCCTTTGCCGAAGCCCTTGCCACCCTCGGCACCACCCACGCCATGGTGGTTCACGGCCGTGACGGGCTTGATGAAGTGACCACCACGGGGACGACCGATGCTGTCTGCCTGCGTGATGGCGGCATTGTTGAGATGGAAATCCACCCCTCGACCATTGGCGTCGATGAAGCTGATCCAAAAGACCTGATCGGCGGTACCCCGCAGGAAAACGCAGCGGCGCTGACCGCTATTCTCGATGGGGCTGAAGGGGCTTATCGTGATATTGTTCTGCTCAATGCCGCGACCGCGCTTTTCGCCGGTGGTCATGCCGCGACCATTGGTGAGGGCGGCGATATGGCCCGCCGGTCAATCGCTGATGGTGCAGCCCGAGCTGCCCTTGAAAACCTTGTCCGCATCACCAACGAGGCTGGCTCCGCATGACCGATGTCCTGAACCGCATTATCGAGACCAAAACCGGTGAAGTGGCGGCGCTGAAAGCCCGTTACAGCACTGCTGACCTCGAGGCCATGATCGCTGAGCAATCACCGCCCCGGGGCTTTACCCAGGCGCTGCGGCAGGCTTCCGCCGAGGGATACGGGCTAATCGCCGAGGTCAAGAAAGCCTCCCCGTCCAAGGGCGTTATCCGCGCTGATTTTGATCCTCCCGTGCTGGCCCGCGCCTATCAGGATGGCGGTGCCACCTGCCTTTCGGTCCTGACCGATGAGATGTATTTTCAGGGCCACATGGATTATATGGTGGCGGCCCGCACCGCAACAGACCTGCCGGTGCTGCGCAAGGATTTCATGATCGACACGCATCAGGTGCTGGAAGCCCGAGCCTTCGGGGCGGATGCGATCCTGATCATCATGGCGGCGGTGGATGATGGGCTGGCCCGTGATCTTGAAGACGCTGCCCATGAACTCGATATGGCGGTGCTGGTCGAAGTCCATGACAGCATTGAACTTGACCGAGCGTTCGAGCTCACCTCGCCCCTGCTCGGCGTCAATAACCGCAATCTGCGTACCATGAAGACCGATCTCGCCACCGCCGAGGCGATGCTGGAAAACTTTCCGGCCGACCGGATCGCCATTGCCGAAAGCGGGCTCAACACCCCTGCAGACCTGGCACGCATGGCGCGCGCCGGGGCGCGGACATTCCTGATCGGTGAAAGCCTGATGCGGGAGGATGATGTCACCGCCGCCACCCGGGCCATTCTCGCCAACCCCCATCCCGCAGAGAAGATCAGCGCATGACCGGCCTGACACATTTCAACCGTGATGGCGACCCGCAGATGGTCGATGTTTCCGGCAAGGATGTGACAACCCGCAAGGCTGTTGCACGAGGCCAGATCACCATGGCGGCGGAAACCCTGATGATGATCAGGGACCGTGGCCACAAAAAGGGCGATGTCATTCAGGTTGCCCAGCTGGCCGGGATCATGGGCGCGAAAAAGACCGCCGATCTGATCCCGCTATGCCACCCGCTCGGGCTGAGCCATGTCAATGTCGATATCGCGCTTGTCGATGACGGGCTGGAGATCACCGCCGAATGCCGCCTCGAAGGCCAGACCGGTGTTGAGATGGAAGCCCTGACAGCGGTCAGCGTCGCCGCGCTCACTGTCTATGATATGTGCAAGGCTGTCGACAGGGCGATGGAGATCAAGTCGATCCGGCTGATCCACAAATCCGGCGGCAAATCAGGGGTGTTTGACGCTGATGGCTGAACGCCCGTCCCTGCTTGCGGTGGATGACGCCCTTGATGCGATCGCATCGGCGCTCACCCCCACCGATCCCGTGATGACACCTGTTGCCGAAGCCCGCGGCGGGGTGCTGGCCGCCCCCATCAGGGCTGTGCTTGATCATCCGCCTGCGGCTGTTTCAGCGATGGATGGCTATGCCGCCCGGGCCGCTGATCTCGGCAGTTTTCCCGTGACTTTACAGCAGATCGGTGAGAGCGCCGCCGGGCATCCCTGGACGGGCACAATCGGCCCCGGGGAATGTATCCGGATTTTCACCGGTGCCACCTGCCCCGACACTGCCGACACCATTATCCTGCAGGAAGACACAACGGCCGCGGGAGATCAGATCACCATCCAGGAAGCCCCGCCCCCGGGCCGGTTCATCCGCCCCCAAGGACAGGATTTCCGGCAAGGCCAGACGCTGTTTGAGGCAGGGACGATGATCAACGCCCGCAACCTGGCCCTGATCGGTTCCTCGGGCCACGGTGAGGTCAGCCTCCGCCGCCGCCCGGTTGTGGCGATCATCAGCACCGGCGATGAACTCGTCGAACCCGGGACCACGCCGAAAGAAGGGCAGATCATCTCCAGCAACGGGATTTTTCTCCATCACCTGGTCGCGGCCCTCGGTGGTGAGCCGATGCCGCTGGGGATCATCCCCGACCGTGATGAGGCCCTTGATGCCGCGTTCGAGAAAGCCCTTGAGGCTGATCTGATCGTCACCAGTGGCGGGGCATCAGTCGGTACCCATGACGGTGTCGCCAACCGGATGCAGCACGACAGCGATCTGGCGTTCTGGCGGATTGCCATGCGCCCAGGCAAACCGCTGCTGTTTGGCCATATCGGCAAGGCCGGGCAGCGGACCCCGCTTCTCGGCCTGCCCGGCAACCCTGTTTCCACCGGCGTCTGCGGAATGATTTTCGTGGCAGCCGCGATCCGGCGTCTGCTCGGCCAGAACCATCTGCCGCAATACCGCCATGCGGTGCTCGCAGCCCCGCTGCCCGAAAACGACCGCCGTCAGGATTTCCTGCGGGCGACGCTCACCTACGGGGATGACGGGCGGCTGCAGGCGGAAGCGTTCAGCAAACAGGATTCAGGAATGCTGTCTGTCTTTGCCCGCGCCGATGCCCTGATCATGCGCCCCGCCCATGCCACCGCCGCCAAGGCCGGTGACAGTGTTCCCATCCTCATCCTGCCGGAGATGGTCTAGGCACGATCATCATCACACTTGCTTTTTGGCAGGAATGGATGTAGAACAAAACAAGATCATTAAGGGAAGATACCATGCTGACCTCCAAGCAGAAATCCATGCTCATGGTGCTGATCGATCATCTGGAAGCCCATGATGTGCCGCCGAGTTTCGAGGAACTCTGTCTCCGGCTTGATCTCAAATCGAAATCAGGCATCCACCGGCTGCTGACCGGGCTTGAAGAACGCGGCTATATCCGCCGCCTCCACAATCGTGCCCGGGCGATCGAGGTGCTCAAATATCCTGACGGCAGCCCGTTCCAGCAGACTGGCAGTGATCAGGCTGCCCTGACCCGCGACACCGCCACGGCAGAGGCCACCGCCGTTCCCCTCTTGGGCAAGATTGCAGCCGGCACACCAATAGCCGCGATCAGCGACCCGACAAGCCATCTGCCGGTCCCGCCGGGGATGATCGGCCAGGGTGAATATTACGCCCTCCAGATCGAAGGCGATTCCATGATCGAGGCCGGCATTCTCGATGGTGATACCGTGCTCATCGAACGCCGGGACACAGCCCAGACAGGGGAGATTGTCGTCGCCCTCGTTGATGGTGAGGAAGCAACGCTCAAACGGTTGCGGCGCAAGGGGGATTCCATCGCCCTTGAGGCAGCAAACAAAGATTACGAAACCCGCATCTTCGGCCCTGATCAGGTGCAGATTCAGGGTCGGCTGGCCGGGCTTATCCGGTCTTATTGACTGTCTCAACCCTGAACCCCGGACCAGCCTCGTGAACCAGCACGCCGCCGTGGCGGAAAAGCCCCTTGCGATCAATCAGCACCGCACCTGACCGGCACGAATAACGTGCTGTGACCAGCGCGATCACCAGATCAGCTTTCCGGCAGGCTTCGGTCAGGGCGGCACGGCGAAAGACAAAAGCCGCCTGCCGCTCGCCCTGCATCGCCACAAAACATAAACCCGGGCGGCAATCATGGCCACTCTCATCGACCTTGACCGCCGCTGTCACCCCGAACGGCCGCCGCAGGATTGCATGGGCAAAGTCATTGCCTGAAGATGAAGCCACCGCCCGCCCCTGCTCATCGATCACCATAGCGTGGATACGGCCATGCAGGGTGATCACCCCGGCCACGGGAACCGGTGCCTGATGCCAGAGACCGAGGGCAACCCCCACCAAGACCCCCGGCAGCATCCGCCACCAACCCCGGACAATGCAGCCTCCAAGCGCTGCCAGGGTGAGCATCAGCAGTACCAGCCCGGAAGGTGGCGGCAGGCTGATGGCCGATAGCGGCAAGCCCTCGATCATCGCGGCAAGTCCGATGAGCAGCCTTAACCCGGCCTCCATGGGGGTCAGGGCCAGGGCTTCGAGCCCCACCGGCATGAGCAGCAACGCCAACGCGCCCGACGGCATGATGACAAGCGCCATGAGCGGCATCCCGATAACATTCGCCAGCACCGACCAGGCTGTTGTCACCCCGAAATGATGCAGCACGAACGGCATCGATGCGGAAGAGGCGAGCACCGAGGCCACCATGACCCCGGCTGTCGACCGCCCGAGTTTCCGCACCATGCCCGTTGCCGGAAGCAGACTGTGCCTGACACGCCAGCCCTGCAGGTAAGACCACCCCGCCACAAGGGCAAAGACAGCCGCAAAAGACATCTGGAATGCCGGATCATTGAGCGCGGCAGGGCTGAAAAGCAGGATCAGCATCGCCATCAGGGCCACATGGTGGAGCGTCAGGCCGCGCCTATCCATCAGGATGGCGAGAATGAACAGCACCATCATCCCGTAGGCCCGGATGGCACTCACCGGCATCCCGGCCAGCAGCAGATAGCCGCCACCAATGGGTATCGCTGCAATCACCGCGATCTTAAGCGCGTTATGACGTGAGGCAAACCCAGGCAGCAGGGCGAGGCCTGCCCGCAAAACAAAAATGACACCACCGCAGAACAGCGCCATGTGCAGCCCGGAAATAGCGAGAAGATGCGCCAACCCCGATGCCCGGAAAACCTCGCGTAAATCCGGGGCTATCAATCCCCGCAAGCCCACCAGCACGGCTGAGGCGACCGCTGCTTCATCAGCGTCCATTTGCGCAACAAGCCGGGACTGGATGGCGGATCGTGCACGGGCAACCAGCCCGGGCGGGGAACTGCCTTTCGGGGTGGCTTCTGAGACAAATCCCGTTGCCCCGAAACCTTTCTTGCGGGCATGGGCGGTAAAATCAAAACCACCGGGGAGCAACTGCGGCAATGGCGGCTCGAGCCGGGCGTTGATGGCGAGGCGATCCCCGGGCTCAACCGGCACGAACCGCCGCGGCAGAATAAGCCGCCAGTCAGCCCCG
>JBMHCY010000099.1:0-28540 GCA_049889655.1 Puniceispirillales bacterium (SeqCode) | reverse complement strand
CAGCACGACAGCATCAACGGTTTCAGGGTCAGGCAGTTCCGGGCTGAGTGGCCGGATTTCCAGCATCGGTGCGCTGATCGCAGCAACACCGTTTTCGGCAAGCCAGGTGATGTCACGGGCAGCATCGGCACGCGGCCGTGTCGTGAGAACCAGCGGCGGCATCAGCCGCCACCCCCTTCGTCCCCCTCGGCAAGGAAGCGGCGCCCGCCCGCCTGCCCCAGCAGATCATCGGCCACTGCCCGGCCAAGCCGGTCGGCATCTTCCGCCGTGGCCTCGGCCTCGGCATCAAAGCGCTGGCGGCCATCGCGGCTGAGCAGGCAGGCCTTGAGGTGCAGGCGGTTCTCATGCAGACGGGCGGAAGTCCCGATCGGGGTCTGGCAGGTGCCGTCAAGCTGGTCCAGCAGGGCCCTCTCGGCGGTAGCCTCGGCTGCGGTTTCAGGATGATTAAGACGGCGCAGTGCTTCCAGAATTGTGGTGCGGCGCGGGCTGCCATCATCGGCAAGCGCCTGAATGGCAATGATCCCCTGGGCGGCGGCAGGCGGAAACACGGCTTCATCAAGAGGATTGATCCGGGGGCTGATCGTCTCACCGTCACGGATCAGCCGGTTAAGCCCGGCCATCGCCAGGATGATGGCATCATAGCGGCCTTCTTCGAGCTGCTTCATGCGTGTCTGGACATTGCCGCGCAGCAGTCTGATCTGCAGATCGGGGCGCTGTGCCCGCAGCAGGGCTTCACGGCGAACGGATGCCGTGCCAACAATTGCCCCTTGCGGCAGATCATCAATCCCTGCATAGGGGCCGATCAGTGCATCGCGGCGGTCTTCACGTTCGAGAAAAGCGGCAATGACAGTGCCGTCAGCAAAGCGGGTTTCCATATCCTTGGCCGAATGCACGGCGGCATCAGCACGGCCTTCGGCCATGGCGGCCTCAAGTGTTTTGACAAAAAGCCCCTTGCCGCCCAGCGCAGCCAGTGACCGGTCCAGCACTTCATCGCCGCGAGTCGACAGCGGGTCGATCCGAGTGGCAAGTGGCTTCAGCCGGGCACAGACTTCCTCAGTCTGAATAAGAGCAAGACGGGAGGCCCGGCTGGCCAGAACAAGAGGGGTGCTCTCGGTAATATCGGATCGCATTGGCATGGCTTTTCTTTACCAAGGCGGTCATGCTTTGGTAAAGAAAAATAGAAGATGAAAGGAAAATTACGCCATGGCCCGCCTTGTTCTCGGGATCGAAACCAGTTGTGATGAAACCGCCGCCGCGGTGGTTTCGGCCGATGGCCGTATCCTCTCCAACATTATCGCCAGCCAGGTCGATGAGCATCAGCGTCACGGCGGGGTTGTCCCCGAAGTGGCGGCACGCGCACATCTCGGCCTGATCGACGGGGTGATCAACCAGGCCCTTGATGAGGCCGGGATCACCATGGCCGAGCTTGATGCCGTTGCCGCCACCGGAGGCCCTGGGCTGATCGGCGGCGTTCTGGTGGGAACCGTGGCCGCCAAGGCGATCGCGCTGGGCCGGGGGATCCCTTTCCATGCGATCAATCATCTCGAAGGCCATGCCCTGTCGGCACGGCTGACCGAAAACATCCGGTTTCCCTATTTGCTGCTGCTTGTTTCCGGCGGCCATACCCAGTTGCTTGAGGTCACCGCCCCGGGGCAATACAGCCGTTACGGCACAACCCTTGATGATGCCGCCGGTGAGGCTTTCGACAAATCCGCCAAGGTGCTGGGGCTGGGGATGCCTGGTGGACCTGCGATCGAAAAGGCTGCCGCCGGGGGTGATGCTGCCGCCTTTGATCTGCCGCGCCCGCTTAAGGGCAAGCCGGGATGTCATTTTTCATTCTCCGGCATGAAGACGGCGGTGGCCACAGCCCATGAAAAAAGCATCAAGCCGCTTGCTGATGACGCTGCCCGACAGCGTGCAACGGCGGATCTGGCGGCGGCGCTTCAGATGGCGATTGCTGACAGCCTGATGAGCCGGTCAGGGCGGGCGATGCAACACTTCCTTGAGATCAATCCCGATCAGGTAAAGCCTGATTTTGTCGTCGCCGGCGGTGTTGCCGCCAACCAGCAAATTAGGGCCCGGCTGGAGGCTGCCGCTGCCGATCAGGGCTTTGCCTTTCATGCCCCGCCCGTTAAACTCTGTACAGACAACGCGGTGATGATTGCCTGGGCGGCGATCGAACGGGAAGCAGCGGGGCTGCCGGCGGATGGGCTCGATTTCGAACCTCGGCCACGCTGGCCGCTCGACCCGGATGCCGCACCACCACCAGGCAGAGGGGTGCGGCCATGACCAGCGTTACGACGGCACAATCGAAAAGCACAGCACAGCCGATCGCTGTTCTCGGTGGCGGCGCCTGGGGATCAGCCCTCGCTTCGGCACTGGTGACGGCGGGGCACGATGTCCGCATCTGGGTTCGGCGGCAGGATATGGCCACCGCGCTCATGCAGGGCCGGTCGCCAGTTCTGGAGATGGCGATCCGCCCGCCGCGGCTGGCAACAACTGTGCTTAAAGAGGCCGTCAGCGGTGCGGCTGCGGTTCTCAATGTGCTGCCGGTCTCGACAACACCTGAGGCCATCACCATGCTCGCTCCCCTGATTGATCCGAAGACACCGGTGATCTGGGCTGCCAAGGGGCTTGTTTCCGGGGCGGATGCGCTGATTCCGGAAGTTGCCGCTGAGCACTGGGACAACCCCTCGGTCATGCTGTCGGGGCCGAGTTTCGCCGATGAGGTCGTGGCCGGGAAGCCGGCGGCGATCGTCGCGGCGGCAACGGATCATGATCAGGCCCTGGCCATCGCCGGGCTGTTTGCCGGCAGCATGATCAGAGTCTATGCCAGCCCCGACCCGGTCGGGGTTGCCGTTGGCGGTGCAGTCAAGAATGTCATTGCCATCGCCTCGGGGATGATCGGCGGCCTTGGTCTCGGTGACAATGCCCGGGCTGCGCTGTTGACTCGGGGGCTGGCCGAAACAACCCGGTTTGCGGTGGCCCTGGGCGGCCGCCCCGAAACCCTCTTCGGGCTTGCCGGTGTCGGTGATATGACGCTGTCCTGTGCCAGTCCCCATTCACGGAATTTCGCCCTTGGGATGGCGCTCGGTCAGGGCAAGGCGCCTTCGGGCAAACTGGCTGAAGGCCGTTTTTCGGCGGCGGTGATCGCCCGCAGGGCCAGCCATCTCGGTGTCGATATGCCGATCACCGAAGCTGTCGCCCGGGTGCTGGAAGACGGTGCCAGCATCACCACAGAAATAGAACGCCTGCTTTCCCGTCCGGTCGAAAGTGAATGGCGCTAGGCATCCATTACGAAAGGGAGATACCCATGCAATACTGGCTTTTCAAATCCGAACCTTCCACCTGGTCCTGGGATGATCAGCTTGCTGTCGGCGATGCCGGTGAGGGCTGGGACGGGGTGCGGAATTATCAGGCCTCCAACAACATGAAGGCCATGGAGATGGGGGATCTCGGGTTTTTCTATCACTCGGTCAATGAAAAGCGCATTGTCGGCATTGTCGAGGTCTGCGCGCTCTATCACCCGGATGATACTGACCCGACAGGCCGTTTCGGTATGGTCGATGTCAAGGCGGTGGCGACAGTCACTCGGCCCGTCACCCTTGCCGAGATCAAGGCGAACCCGAAACTGGCCGATATTGCGCTGATCCGTCAGTCACGGCTGTCAGTGCTGCCGGTTTCGCCGGAACACTGGGCCGAGATCATGAGGATGGCGGAAACCTCTCTTTAGGATTTCTCGCTGCTCTCGCGGAAGATGAAGATCAGGTTCCGCATATAGATAAACAGCCCCAGTCCCTGACCGCAGATGATCACCGGGTCCTGCCGCCAGATCGCATAGAGCAGCAGCACTGTCCCACCGCCGATGGAAAAATACCAGAACGCGATGGGAATGACTGAACGCTTGGCGCCTTCCGAGGTCAGCCACTGGATGATGAACCGCATGGCGAACAGGAACTGCCCGCCAAAGCCGACAACGATCATCACCTGTTCCGGGTTTTCCGGCAGGGTGTCGGGCACGAAAGGCAGCATCGCCAGAACGGTGGATACAGCAACGGCACCGCTTTCGATCATTGCCGAGAGGCTGGCAATCATGTTCATCATCAGATTATTCTTTCACATCCACAGATTTCGGGCTGCGCCGAATTAACCACATTACCCCGAGAATGTCACTAATGCCGACCAGCATCCGCTGCAGGTTGTTGTATTTGGATTGACCGGCCTGCCGCGGTGCATGACTGACCGGCATCGCCAGCACCGTCGCCCCTTCCCGCCGGGCGAGCGGGGCCATGAACCGGTGCATATGATCGAAATAGGGAAGCCGCAAATACAGGTCCCGATCAAAGACCTTGGTGGCACAGCCGGTATCGGGATGATCATCGCGCAGCATCAGGCGGCGCAGTTTGCGCGCCATGATCGAAGCATAGCGTTTCGCCGCCCCATCCTTGCGGTTGACCCGAACCCCCGCCGCCATGACAAAACCGGGCCTGTTGGCATGGACAGCATCTTCAAGGGCGATGAGATCCTGGGGAGGGTTCTGGCCATCACCGTCGAGTGTCGCCACCAGCGGTGCACGGGCAGCCAGAATACCGGTGCGCAGCGCGGCGCTTTGCCCAGACCGCTGACGGTGGGTCAGCACCCGCAGGGCGGGGATTTCCGCCTTGAGCCGGTCGAGTTCGGCGGCGGTACCGTCGGTGCTGCCATCATCGACATAGATGATTTCAATCGCACGCTGACCGTAGGTTTCGCGGATAGCCTTCACCAGCGGTGCGATATTGCCTTGTTCATTGAGGACAGGCACAACGACACTGATTTCCGGGGACGTCTTGCGGGCCGTGTTGGCGGACGCTGCCATAATCATCTCTTAACAATTTCGTCCCCTGTTATGTACTCCAGGGGGCGGCCAGCCGTCAATCTGAGGCACGAAAGATTTCAATTATGACCCGCTGGCCCCGTGAGATATTGTAGCCGTTGATTGTCGCCAGCACATCCGCTTTCTGGCCGGTATCGTTGAGCACACTGAGAAACTCATCGCGTGCCCGGCGTTCGATCAAAACGATCCCCCCCGGGGCCTCGCTGATGAACAGGGCTGCATCTTCAGGGGTGAACAGCAGGGTTTCGGTGCCGAGGGCAAAGACCATCGAGGGTTCGTGATACCCGGCGGCGGCGATGATTGTTGGTGCCGGGTCGATGCTGGCCACAGCAGCGTTCAGCCTCGGCCCGAGATGGATATCCTGCAGCGACGGGATGACCAGCCCGAAGGTCACGCCGTGAAAGCCTGCCGCCAGAACCATGATCCCCAGAAGGGTCAGCAGCCTCGCCCGATAGATCCACGCCCCGGCCAGCCCGGCAACGGCCAGAGCCAGCAGCATTGCCACCGCCGCGGCGCCGCGATGGCCGCCATAAAAGGTTGCGGCGGTCACCACCACCAGCCCGAGCACCAGGCTGATGACAATGAACAGGATTTCCCAGCCATGGATCGCCAGTGTTGAGAGGGGCAGTCGCCGCAGCAAGGCCAGTCGCGACTTTATCTTGCCTGTTTGGTTGGCAGTTGCCGCCGCAGGCTTGACCGGGGCGAGCACCGCCCGTGCCCCGAGTGCTGCCAGCATCGCCAGTCCGGGCATGATGGGCAGCATATAGTGGGGCAGTTTTGTCGGTGTCATCTCGATCACCAGCCAGAACGGCACAACCCAGCCGAGCAGGAACAGGATCTCGGTTTCCCGCCAGCGGCCAAGCAATGCCCGGCAGGCGCGCGCCAGAATGAGGCTGCCCGGCCAGAAGGTGATGATCACCAGCATCAGGTGGGTCAGCGGCGGCGCCCCATGCGATTCCTGCCCTTCTTGCAGTTTGTTGACCAGGTCTCCCTTGATCGCGGTTGAAAGGAACGCCCCGTCGGTGGCATGGGTCACCAGCACCACCCAGGGCAGCACCAGGAGGGTGACGATGATAAACCCGAGTATCAGCCGCAGGCTGGAAAGCCAGCGCCAGTTCTTTTCGCCCACTGATACGGTCAGCACAGTCAGTATCGCGATCATCGGTGTGATCGGCCCCTTGATCAGAATGCCGGCGGCAAGAAATGCCCAGAAACCGGCGGCCAGAATACCGGGGACATAATCACCGGCGCGGGCGGTGATGAAAATCCGCCAGAGCAGGGCCTGCTGGCACAGTGTCACCGCCGCCAGCATGGCATCGGTCTTTGCCAGATGGGTCTCGGCGGTCAGCACCAGGCTTGTCGCCATCATCAAGGTGGCTATCATCGCCTCGGTGGGGGGGATCAGTTGTCGGGCCAGCCAGAACCCGACAAGACAGACGATCACCCCGCCGATAAGGCTGGGCAGCCGATAGGCGGCGATTTCCGCCTTGCCGAAAGCTGCCGCCGAAAGAGATTGCAGCCAGTATATGCCAACCGGTTTCTTGGCGCGCAGGTCTTCTTGAAAGCGCACCGTCACGATATCACCGGATTCCAGCATCTGTTTGCTGGCCTGGGCGAAGCGGGCCTCATCCCTGTCCATGGGCGGGATGCCGGTCTGGCCGGGCACAAAAGCCAACAGACAAAGCAGGCCGATAAGGATCAACCCCCACCGGGGGCGCCACAGGGTCGGCAGTTGTTTTTCAATCGGCGTCGTCATGGCCTTACCAGTTGCACTCTCCGGGGAATAGGATAAACAGGGAGAATGGAAACTCCACCCGAAAACGGCTTCCCCTATTCACCATCACGGCAGGAATTACGCAAGCGAATTTGGCAGCTGACGGTTCCCGTTATCCTGGCCAATGTCACGATCCCGCTTGTCGGGCTTGTCGATACGGCAGTCATGGGGCATTTCGACAGCCCCCATTATATCGGCGCGGTGGCGCTGGGCAGTTTCCTCTTCAGCATGGTGACAGTGGCGTTCGGGTTTCTGCGGATGGCCACAACCGGGCTTGTCGCCCAGGCCATGGGTGCCGAAGACAGAGACCTGATGCTGATCCAGTTGCTGCGCGGGCTTTTTCTGGCCCTCGCCATGGGGGTGCTGGTGCTGGTGCTGGCGCAGCCGCTCATCTTCGTGGCGCAGAAAACCCTTTCCGGCAGCCCGGCGGTGCTTGAAGGCATGGCCCGCTACATGACCATCATTGCCTTTGCCGGGCCTGCTGTCTGTTTCAACATGGTGGTGCTGGGGCTGTTGTTCGGGATGCAGCGTGTCCGCGCCTGTATGGTCCAGATGGTGGTGATCAACAGCGTTAATATCGCCGGTAACCTGATCCTCGTTTTCGGTTTCGGGATGAAGATCGAAGGCGTCGCGCTGGCCACGGTGATCGCCCAGTACTGCGGTACCGGGGTCAGTTTCATCCTCATGGCCATGGGGATGGGGATGCCCTGGCAGTGGCAGTGGCCATCGCTGAACGCGGTGGTCTCGTTTGCGGCCCTGCGGCAGTATCTCGGGCTTGGCCGTGACCTGACCATCCGGACGCTGGGGATTCTGCTGGGGGAGATCATCGTGCTCAATATGTCGGCGGCCATCGATGATGTGATGCTGGCCGCCTCGCAGCTCTGTTTCGTGCTGTTTGCCGTGATCGCCTACGGGCTCGACGGCTTTGCCCATGCCGCCGAAAGCCTGGTCGGGGCGGCGATCGGCCGACGTGATCTGCCCGGGCTGAAAGCTGCAATCAGGGAATCGACAATCATGGCGTTTGTGATGGCTCTGCTGGCCTCGCTGCTGGTGGCCCTGCTCGGCAACACGTTTTTTGCGTTCATGACAAGTCTTGAAGATGTCCGGGCTGTGGCCAATGACCTCTTGATCTGGATGGTGCTGCTGCCGACGATCTCGGTGCTGGCCTTCCAGTTGGACGGGGTCTTCATCGGCGCGACTCAGGCAGTGGTGATGCGCAACGCGATGCTTGTTTCGGTGATCCTGTTCCTGCCGCTGGTGCTGATCGGCGAAAAGCTGGCCGGGATTAACGGCATCTGGTTTGCCTTTCTGATCCTGCTCGGCTTGCGCGGGCTGACACTTTGGCTCAAAATCGGCCATGTCTATCGTCTGGCGAAGCCTGTTTCCACCTGACTGTTCTGATGAGGAAAACCATGCCCCTGCTTGCTGATGCCCCCACCCCCCGCCTGATCCATCGTCTTGAAAAAGATATGCTGGCGCCATTTCTTGCCGATCAGTCGCCGTCTCTTGGCCGCTGGGTCGAAGACAACGGGTTCAAGGCTGCCCCTGCACAGCGGCTTGTCCTGCCCGGGGAGGATGGCCGCATCACGGCGGCTCTTGTCGGCAGCAAGGGTGATGCCTTTGTCGATGGTGCCCGTGCAGCGGCCCTGCCCGGGGGTGATTGGCAACTGGCTGATCCATCCGGCGAAGAAGAGTTCGGCCTCGGCTTTGTCCTTGAGCAGTACCGGTTTGATCATTTCAGCACGGCAACGCGCAATAATGCCGCCCCGCAACTGGTGATCACCGATGCCGCCAGACGCCACCGGGTTGAAGCCATTGCCGCCGGTATCAGCCTCGGCCGTGATCTGATCAACATGCCCGCCAACCATCTCACCCCCCAGGGCATGGAAGACGAGGCCCGCAAACTTGCCGCGGCCTTCGGGGCAACGATCACGGTTATTGCCGGTGATGACCTGGCCCGCGATTATCCGGCCATTGACACGGTCGGCCGCGCGGCGGAAAGCCCGCCGCGGCTGATTGACATGACCTGGGGTGATCGCGGCCCGCTGATCACCCTTGTCGGCAAGGGCGTGACCTTTGACAGTGGCGGGCTCGATATCAAACCGTCATCGGCCATGGAAATGATGAAAAAGGATATGGGCGGGGCTGCCATCGTGCTCGGGCTGGCGCGGACGATCATGGGGCTCGGGCTGGATCTGCGCTTGCGGGTGCTGGTGCCGACGGCCGAGAATGCGATCTCCGACAAGGCCATGCGGCCGCTGGATGTGATCGCCACCGCCGCCGGTATTCCGGTTGAGGTCGGCAACACCGATGCCGAAGGGCGGCTCATACTGGCTGACGCGCTGCATCGGGCAACCACCGAGGATGAAAAACCCGAACTGCTGCTCGATTTTGCCACCCTCACCGGGGCAGCCCGGGTGGCGGTCGGCACCGAATTGCCGGCGGTCTTCAGCAATGATGATGCACTGTCATCTGCCTTTGTGGCAGCCGGTACAAAGGCCGGTGATCCGCTGTGGCCGCTGCCGTTGCACGAACCCTATGACCGCTATCTTGAGGGCGGTCACGCAGCACTGTCTTCAACCGGCACGTCGCGCTATGGTGGGGCGATCACCGCCGCGCTGTTCCTGCAGCGGTTTCTCGCTGCGCCGGTTTCCTGGGCTCATGTTGATGTCATGGCCTGGAATCTGGCATCACGGCCGGGCCATCCCCGGGGTGGCGAGGCGATGGGGCTGCGCGCCGCACTGGCGTTGATTGAAGGAAAACTCGCCGGTCAGTAAACGCGCCAGTCAGTACCCACGATTAACATTGACGCTGTTGCGCGGCTCGCGGCCAGCCCGGATGGCGTCGATCGCCTCAATGATCTGCTCACCGGCCGATGCGGCATTGGTCTGGGCGGAGACATGGGGCCAGATGGTGATTTTCGGATGTGACCAGATGGGGCTTTCGGCAGGCAGCGGTTCGGTGCGGAAAACATCGAGCACGGCTGCACTGATCCTGGCTTCGTTAAGGGCGGTGATCAGGTCATCCTCAACCACCTGCAGCCCGCGGCCGGAATTGATGAATACAGCGCCCGTCTTCATCCGGGCAAAGCAGGACGCATCATAGAGATCACGAGTATCGGCAGTCAGCGGCAGGATCGAAACCAGATAATCAGCCTCTGCCAGACAGGTGGTGAACCCGTCATCGCCGGTATGGCTGATCACCCCCGGAATGGTCTTCGGGCTGCGCGACCAGCCGATGGTCCGGAAACCCATCATGGCCACCTTTTCGGCAACATGGCTGCCGATCGCCCCGAGCCCCATGATCGCCACGGTGGTGTCATGGGCGATCTTCGGGGGCCGCCGCAGCCATTGATGATCCGCCTGCCCCTGACGGTAGAGTGCCGCCTCGCGGTGATGCTCAAGGATCGCCAGCAGAACCCATTCGGCCATGGCCTCTGACATATAGGGGTCGATCAGCCGGGCGAATTTGAGATGCTGCGGGAATTCCGGATCCTTCAGCACATGATCAACCCCCTGGGCGAGGGAGATGATACCCTTCAGGGCCTGCAGCCCGGCAATCATGCCTGCGGGCGGGTTCCAGGTCATCATGACCTCGGCTTTCTGGGCCTCTGCCGTATCGGGGGTCACCAGACGAATGGACGGCATCTGCTTCTCGAGAGCCTCCTGCCAGTATTCAATGGGGTGGTCGACCGAATGATAGGCAACATAGACAGGATCAGCCATGACAGCAGGTTCCTTTAAGAAATCAGGACAGGGTTTTGACGGCCTCATCATGCAACGCGGCCGATGCCGATGCAAGAGCAGTCCCGTCATAGCCGTGCAACCGGATCGGGGTGCCGTCCCACTGGCTGACAACACCGCCCGCGCCGGTGATCACTGGGATTACCGCCATGATGTCATAGAGGTTGAGCCCGCATTCGGCGACACAATCATTCCAGCCGCTGGCAAGATGGGCGTAATTGGCACAATCACCGCCGGAGCCTGTGACCCGGGCAGCTTTCGACAGCCGCATGAAACGCGGCAGATTATCCCCGAGGGCTTCGGTACTGGTGGTGGTCAGGCGGGCATCGGCAAGCTGGCTGACGTCATGGGTGCGGACAGCGGCACCGTTGAGCCGTGTCGGCTGGCCGTCGATCCCCAGCCATTGCTGGTCGAGAACCGGCAGATCAATAACACCGATCACCGGCTGCCCGGCATGGAGCAGCGCGATCAGTGTACCGAAAAGGGGATTGCCGCAACTGAAGGCCCGAGTGCCGTCAATCGGGTCGATAACCCAGGTGAAATCGGAATCAAGATTGATGCTGCCATGTTCTTCGCCGATCAGCCCGTGATCGGGATAATGCGTTGTGATCGCATCCCGCAGGGCGGTTTCGATCGACTTGTCGGCAATTGTCACCGGCGAGGCATCGTCTTTCACATCAATCGACGGGGCCTGGCGGAACCACTGGTGGACGATCGGACGGCTGAGCCTCGTTAAGCTGGAGGCAAAAGCCGCGAGGTCTTTCAGCTGATTGATATCAAGCCCGCCGGGCATCAGTTGCTGGCGGTTTCGGCCGCGATTTCATCATCCCCGGGGAGTGCCGCGGGGGTGGTTGAAAGCGTCCGCATCCAGGCGATGATATTGGCCCGGTCCTCCGGCTTTTTCAGCCCGGCGAAATTCATCTTGGTGCCTGACAGCCAGGTTTTCGGCTTGTGCAGGAAGCCGTTCAGTGCTGTGTAATCCCAGCCCCCGCCGAGATCGGCAAGCGCGGAGGAATAGGCAAAGCCGCCATCACGCGCCTTGCTGGCGTTGACGATGTTCCAGAGATTGGGGCCAACCTTGGCCTTGCCGCCGTTATCAAAGGAATGGCAGGCGGTGCATTTCTTGGCAAGTTTCTCACCGGCGGCAATATCGGCACTGGCGAGCAGGGCGAGGATCGGCTCAGGCCCGGTCGGGGCGGCGGCAACAGCAGTCGCGCCGGCAGCGGTTTCCGGAACCTCAATCGGATAGGCATTGCTTTCGAGATGCTGATGCGGCAGCAGAATATCAGCCGTCTTGATCCCGGCCATGATCAGAAGAGCGCCGCAGAGAAAACCGGCCGCGATCTTGTTAAACTTCAACTCATCCATGATTGCCCCCAAGAATGACAGTGAAAAACACATCCCGGCGAGTGCCGGAACGGACAGGCTTCACAACACCTGAACGGATCGAATATACTCAGCAAAATTGGAATTTTCCAGCCTCCGTTTCCGATGAGACAATGATGCGACCAAATGTCCCTCCCCTTGATGCCGATGCCCGTGTTGCCGTGATCATTCCGGCACGAATGGCGGCCACACGCCTGCCCGGCAAGCCGCTCAGCATGATCGGTGACAAGCCGATGATCGTTCATGTCATGGAGCGGGCGCGCGAGGCCGGGTACGGCGGTGATAAATCCAGCCGGGTTATCGTCGCCTGTGATGATCAGGCCATCGCCGATGCGGTGACGGCACATGGTGGCGAGGCGGTCATGACACGCCCGGATCATCCTTCAGGGTCTGACCGGGTACATGAAGCGATTGAGGCGATTGATCCGGATGGCACGATCGAGGTGATCATCAACCTTCAGGGTGACCTGCCGGAAATAGACGCCTCTATTTTGCCCGGGCTTGTCGAAAGCCTGCGCCAGACCGAGGCTGATATCGCCACCCCTGTTGCCCCGGCCACAGCTGATGAAATACCGCTCAGCCAGGTGGTTAAGGCTGTGATCGCCTTTCCCGACGGTGATACCGCCGCACCGGGGCGGGTGCTCTATTTCAGCCGTCATCCGATTCCCCATGGCAGTGATGTCACCACCCCGGTCTGGCATCATGTCGGTATCTATGCCTGGAAGCGGCAGTCGCTGGCCCGTTTTGTCAGTTTGCCGCCGTCGCCGCTGGAAAAGACCGAGAAGCTCGAACAGTTGCGTGCCCTCGAAGACGGGATGCGGATCACCGCCCATGTTGTTGACACAGCCCCCGGGGGGATTGATACTCCCGATGACCTGAACGCTGCGCGCCAGCGGATGGCAAAGGGCTGAGGGCCGTGACCAGAGGAAAAACCCGACCATGAACGCATCTGCTGCCGACAATACCATCGCCTATCAGGGGCTCCCCGGGGCGTATTCGCATATGGCCTGCCAGCACCGGTTTCCGGGCATGGAAGCGATGCCGAACCCGTCTTTCGAAAATATGCTGGCGGCGGTTAGCGAGGGGCGGGCCCGCTATGCCATGGTCCCGGTGGAAAATTCCGTTGCCGGGCGGGTGGCGGATATCCATCACCTGCTGCCGTCATCGGGGCTTTATATCACCGGTGAGCATTTTCAGCGGGTGAACCATCACCTGCTTGGGGTCAAGGGAGCGTCGCTCAAAAGCCTGCGGGAGGTTCACAGCCATGCCCAGGGGCTCGCCCAATGCCGTGAGACGCTGAACCGGCTGGGGCTGACACCGATCATGCATCCCGATACCGCAGGCGCGGCACGGGATATTGCCGAAAGGGGTGATCCGGCGGTGGGGGCGATCGCCTCGCGCCTGGCGGCGGAAACCTACGGGCTCGATATCCTTGAGGAAAACGCCGAGGACATGGATCACAACACCACCCGGATGCTGATCATGGCCCGCGAGGCGGAAATGCCGCCTGTCGATAACGGCCCGGTGATCACCACGATGATCTTCAGCCTGCGGTCTGTTCCGGCGGCTCTCTACAAGGCTCTTGGCGGCTTTGCCACCAACGGGATCAACCTGACGAAACTGGAAAGTTATATGGTGGGGGGGCATTTCTCTGCCGCCCAGTTCTATATTGATGCCGAGGTGCACCAGAACAGCGAAGCGTTCCGCTATGCCATCGAGGAGCTGGAATTTTTCACCACCCCGGGCTCGATCCGTATTCTCGGGACCTACCCGGCTGATCCGGCCCAGCGCAAGGGATAGATCACCCGAGGGGGCTTGCGCTTTTGGTGGTTATATCCCATACAGGGAACAGGAAGGCTGGATGGACGATCGCCTTGTCTAACCGGTCAGGGCCGAAAGGCAGCAGCCAGGGCTCGGGTCAGGTCGGGTTGTTCAGTCTTCCGCTCACGGCGGTCAAGGAAGAGGTTGCAGCATGTCCGATCCTGGCACCAGACAGGAAAACAGCAGCCCCGAAGCCTATCGGGTGCTGGCCCGGAAATACCGCCCCACCCGTTTTGATGAACTGATCGGCCAGGAAAGCCTTGTCCGGACCTTATCCAACGCGCTTGAAATGGGGCGGCTTGCCCATGCCTTTGTGCTCACCGGCCTGCGCGGCATCGGCAAGACAACCACAGCCCGTATCATCGCCCGGGGGCTCAATTGCACCGGTGAAGATGGTGAAGGCGGCCCGACGCTGAGCCCCTGCGGGGTTTGTTCGAGCTGTGTCGGCATCGCCGAGGGCCGTCATGTGGATGTGATCGAAATGGATGCCGCCAGCAATACCGGTGTTGATGATGTTCGTGAGATCATCGACGGGGTTGGCTACAGGCCGCTGTCGGCACGCTACAAGATCTACATTATCGATGAAGTCCATATGCTGTCGAAGAACGCCTTCAACGCGCTGTTGAAGACGCTTGAAGAACCCCCGGAGGTGGTCAAGTTCATTTTTGCAACGACTGAGATTCGCAAGGTTCCGGTGACTGTGCTGTCGCGCTGCCAGCGGTTTGATCTGCGCCGTGTTCCGGTGGAGATGATGACAGCGCACCTCGCCTCGATCTGCGCGAAGGAATCGATCACCGCCGAGGAAGCCGCGCTTTCCCGCATTGCCCGTGCCGCTGAAGGCTCTGTCCGTGATGCGCTCTCGATGCTGGATCAGGCGGCCGCGCTGACGGCCGATACGATCACCGATGATCATGTCGCAGGGCTGCTCGGTCAGGCCGGGCGGCAAAACGCCCTGGAGATCACCCGCGATGTGCTGAAGGGGGATGCCGCTGCTGCGATGACGGGGCTGGCCGAGGCAACAGGGCGCGGTGCCGAACCGCAGATGGTGCTCGCGGATATGCTGGAATTGATCCATCTTGCCTCGCGGCTGGCGGCCGGTGGCGGCCTTGCCGATCTCCCTGAACATGAGGTGACAGCGCTCACCACCCTTGCTGAAGATGTCGGGCTGCCAAGGCTTGTCCGTGCCTGGCAGATCGCGCTCAAGGGCCATGGTGAGATGGCGATTGCCCCGGATACCCATGGCGCGATGGATATGATCCTGATCCGTCTGGCCCATGCGGCCAGCCTGCCGACCCCGGCTGATCTTGTCCGCAAACTCGAAGGCCAGACGCCGGTTCAGCCCGCCGCCGCACCTGCTTCACCGGCCCCTGCCGCCCCGACCGCGCCCGCACAGGCAGCGCCCGCACAAACGATGCAGGACCCCGCACCGCCGGTTGATCCCGAACCTACCCCTGCCGTTGAGCAGGCCCCGGAACCCGCTCCTGAACCTGCCCCTGAACCTGCCCCGGAGCCTCAACCAGTACCTGAGGCAGCAAAAACTGCTGATATCCCGCAATCCCTGCGTGAGATGGTGCAGCTTTTCGAAAACCATGGTGAGTTGCTGCTGGCTTCGACGATCCGGACAAAACTGCGGCCGGTTGTCTTTGAGCCCGGGCGTTTTGAATTCAGCAGCGGTGATGATCTTGCCCCGAACGTCCCGGCGGAAATCGCTGCCCGTCTGCTTGAATGGACAGGCCTGCGCTGGATCGTGGCGGTGGCGTCCGATGGCGGTGGGGCAACCATTGATGAACAGGATGCCGGGGCCCGCGCCCGCGAGATCGCCCGCATCACCCAGCATCCGCTGGTGGCGGCAACGCTTGATGCCTTCCCCGGTGCGGAAGTCTCGGAAGTCCGCCCGCTTGAGGTGATGCCCGATCCGGAACCCGATGATAGTGATGAAGATGACACCCCCCGCCAGGAAGGATCAGCCCATGCGTAATCTCGCGCAGATGATGCAGAAAGCCAAAGCCGTTCAGGAAAATATCGCCACCATGAAGGCCGAGCTGGAGGCTATGCAATTCGATGGTGAGAGCGGCGGCGGGGCTGTCAGGGCCACTGTCAACGGCAGTGGTGTGATGCTCGGGCTCAGCCTCAATTCGGCAATGGTCACCGCCACCGATGCCGATGATCTGGCGATGCTCGAAGACCTCATCGTGATCGCCACCAACGAGGCCAAGGCCAAGGCTGATGCCGCCCGCCGTGAAAAGATGACTGAGATCACCGGCGGGCTGCCCCTGCCGCCGGGGCTGGATCTGCCGATCTGACCGGCGGGGCGTGGTGATGGCCGGCAACAGCATGGAAAACCCTCTCGATCAGTTGATCCGCCGTATGGCCCGTCTGCCCGGGCTGGGGCCGCGCTCGGCCCGGCGTGCGGTACTGCACCTGTTGCGGAACCGTGATGCGCTGATGCTGCCGCTGGCGGCGGAACTTGATCAGGTGGCGCGCCGGATCAGGGCCTGTGTCGATTGCGGCAATTTCGATACCGATGATACCTGCCGCATCTGCCGCAACGGCGGCCGTGACCGTAGCCGCATCTGTGTGGTCGAGGATATCGCCGATCTATGGGCGATGGAACGGGCGGCCATCTATAGCGGGCTCTACCATGTGCTGGGCGGTGTCATGAGCGCGATTGATGGCGTCGGCCCCGATGATCTGCGGATCCCGCTGCTTGTCGAGCGGGCCGGTGATGATACGGTGACAGAGGTTATTCTCGCCACTTCGGCAACGGTCGATGGCCAGACGACAGGGCATTATATCGCTGAAAAACTCGCCGGGGCGGGGGTGCGGATCACCCGCCTTGCCCATGGCGTACCCGTCGGGGGCGAGCTCGATTACCTCGATGAGGGCACCCTGGCCCAGGCGATGAAAGCTCGCCGCGCTGTGGATGGGTGATCAATCCAAGAGCCGCGGCTCGCCGGTGACAGCCGGGGTTTCGGTGGCGGCATCCTCGACCTCGATGGCCTCAATCTTCTCGCTGCGGCTGGCGATCTTGCCGGTGGTTGTCTTGATCTGGTCGATATCGCGGCGGGCCTGATCAAAGTGCCGGTCAAGGTTGCCGACCCGGTCATTGAGCCGGGTGATATCCTCCAGCAGCCGCCCGACCTCCGCCTGGATCACCGCCGCCTGTTCGCGCATATGGACATCCCGCAGGATCGCCCGCACGGTATTGAGCGTCGCCATCAGCGTTGTCGGCGAAACCAGATAGACACGTTTCTTGAAACTGTCTTCGAGCGCTTTTGGCAGATGGGTATGAATCTCGGCATAGACAGCCTCTGATGGCAGAAACAGCATGGCGCTTTCGGCGGTCTCGCCGGTGATAATGTATTTGTCGGCAATGGCGGCCACATGAGTCTTGAGCGCATCGGCGAGTTTTCGCCGGGCCAGTTTGCGGGCGTCATCATCCACCGCATCACCGAGCTCGTACCAGGCTTCGAGCGGGAATTTCGCGTCAATGACGATCGGCCCCGGCGGGTTCGGGATATTGAGCAGGCAGTCGGGGCGCGAGCCATTCGAAAGCGAGGCCTGGAACCGGTAGGCATTCGGCGGCAGCATCTGGCTGACCAGATTTTCCAGCTGCATCTCGCCATAGGCCCCCCGCGCCTGCTTGTTGGAGAGCACATTTTCGAGCCGTGTCGTCTGTGCCGAGAGTTCCGTGAGCGAGGCCTGGGCCTTGTCGATCACCGCCAGCCGGGCCTGCAGATCACCGAGTTTCTGGCCAGTGGCCTCACCCTGCTTGCGGAGGGTTTCATTGAGCGCCCGTTCCTGGTTCTGCAATTGGGTGGTGACTTGTGTCTGCATCGTGCTCGCCAGTTGCGCGATCTGATCCAGCTGGCCCTTGAGCGCGCCGACCTGAGCGGCATCATCACTGCTGTTCGGCTTCTGGCGCAGGGCAAGAAAAACAAGCGCCACCGCCATGAGGGCAATGATGATGAGCAGGATGATCATGAGGCTTTGCATCGGCTGGTCCTTTCCGGGCAGGGGGTCTTTCCACCTTTGGGGCTTGACCTCAACCGGCGGTTCTTCTAACCCCAAGGAAAGGATTTGACGTAAACCGCAGGTGAACAAGCCCCATGGCCATTCGACCCATAGTCATTCTGCCCGACCCCGTACTCCGCCGCAAGGCCGACCCTGTCGCTGCGGTGGATGATGGCGTCCGCAGTCTCATGGACGATATGCTCGAGACAATGTATGACGCCCCGGGGATCGGCCTTGCCGCGCCGCAGATCGGTATCTCCAGTCGGGTTATCGTCATGGATTGCAGCGATGATGAGGAAAGCCCTCAGCCGCTGAAAATGGCCAATCCCGAGATCATCTGGAAAAGCGAGGAGCAAGCGGTACTCGAAGAAGGCTGCCTTTCCATTCCCGGGCATCGCGGTGATGTCAGCCGCCCGCAGGAGATCGAGGTCACCTATCTGGATGAGGCGGGTGGCGAACAGCGGCTGCGCACCGGCGGTCTGCTGGCGGTCTGCATCCAGCACGAAATCGACCACCTGGACGGGGTGTTGTTTATCGATTATCTGTCGCGCCTCAAGCGGGACATGATCATCCGCAAAATGACCAAGGAAGCCCGCCTCGAAAAGGGCCAGTAGGATGGCCCGGATCGTCTTCATGGGCACCCCCGCTTTTGCTGTCCCGTCGCTCGAGGCGATGGCCCGGGACCATGAGGTGGCGGCCGTCTACAGCCAACCACCGCGGCCCTCGGGGCGTGGCATGAAAACACGGCCCTCGGCAGTCCATGCCCGCGCCGAAGACCTTGGCCTTGCTGTCGAAACCCCGCTTCGGCTCGATGCCGGGGCACAGGAAAACCTTGCCGGTTACGCTCCTGATTTTCTCATTGTTGTCGCCTACGGGCTGATCCTGCCGGAGCCAGTGCTGGCCCTGCCCCGGAAGGCGGCGATCAACGGCCATGCTTCGCTGCTGCCGCGGTGGCGCGGTGCCGCCCCCATCCATCGGGCGATTGCTGCCGGGGATACGGTGACCGGTGTCACTGCCATGCTGATGGCGAAAAGCCTCGACAGCGGGCCGATGCTGGCCACGAGGGAAGAGCCGATCCGCGATGATGATACCACTGCCAGCCTGCATGACCGGCTGGCCTCGCTGACGGCCACGGTGCTGACCGAGGCGGTGGCCGGGTTTGATCATCTGACCCCTCTTGACCAGAACGAGGCTGACGTGACCTGGGCCGAAAAGATCACCCCGGCTGAAGCCGAGATTGATTTCACCCGGCCTGTGGCAGAGATCGAACGCCGCATCAGGGCTTTTGCACCCTTCCCCGGGGCATGGTTTTCGATCCGCCGTGATGATGGCAACAGCCAGCGGATCAAGGTGCTGGCGGCTGAGATCACCAGCGGGCAGGGTCAGCCGGGCACGGTGTTGGGCACGGCCGGTACGGGGCCGGAGATCGCCGCCGCCGACGGGGCCCTGGTGCTCACCCGGGTGCAGCCTCAGGGCAAGCCGGCGATGGATGGTGCGGCTTTTCTCAACGGCAATACCCTGCCCCCGCAGATCATCCGATCGGAGCAGGGCTGATGCCGCGATACCGGATTATCATCGAATATGATGGCCGCGACTATGTCGGCTGGCAGCGTCAGGATAACGGGCCGTCGGTGCAGGCGGTGCTGGAGGAGGCTGCCTCAGCGATCATCGGCCACCGCCAGCCGGTGGCGGTTCAGGGTGCCGGCCGCACCGATGCCGGGGTTCATGCCACCGGTCAGGCCGCCCATTTCGACCTGCCGGAAGCCTTTGATCCGTTCAAACTGCCGCTCGCGCTCAATGCCCATCTGCCGGCGGATGTCCGGGTCCTCGATGCTGCCGCTGTGGCGGATGATTTCAATGCCCGTTTCGATGCGACAGGCCGGGCCTATCGTTACCGGCTGTGGACGCGGCGCATTGCCCCGGCGCTTGAAAAAGGCCGTGTCTGGGCTGTCGGGGGTGATCTTGATGTGGTGGCCATGGAAGCAGCGTCAACGCACCTCCTGGGCAAGCATGATTTCACCTCTTTCAGGGCAACCCAGTGCCAGGCAGCATCACCGGTGAAGACGCTTGATGTGTTGCGGTTCGAGGTGGAACCGCACGGGCTGGGGCTGGTGGTCGAGGCCCGGTCCTTCCTGCATCATCAGGTGCGGAATATCACCGGCACGCTGGTTGAGGTGGGGCGCGGCAAATGGCATCCCGATCAGGTTCGGCAAGCTCTCGAAGCCCGCGACCGTGCCGCTGCCGGGCCCACCGCCCCGGCGGAAGGGCTTTATCTGACGCGGGTTGATTATCCCTGAACAAGCAGCGGGTGCAGGAATGAGATGATCAGCATCCCATTGACCATCTCAAGCAGCATCATCAGAACGACCATGCCGGCCCCGACCCAGCCCTTGTTTTCAACACTGCGGGTGGCAGCCGACCAGGTCGCCCAGATCATCCAGATGGCGAAGGGGAACATATAGATACTGGCTGTCGCCATATCCATCTGGCCAAGGAACAGAATCACCATCATCAGGATCATCACCCTCAGATTGCCCACCCAGGTCACAGCGAGGATGAATTGCGGGAAGAAACGGTCGAGCCGCATTTGCCGTATGACAATCTGGCTGACCACCGGATAGGACAGCGTGTCAACAAGCCCCAGCACAGCCAGCATCGCCACCGCCCCGCCATTGCTCAGGCCGAGGATCAGCCCCCCATTAAGCAGGGTCAGCATATACCGGAACCACAGTGCATCCCAGATCGCACGGCTGTCAGGGGCCATGGATTGAGGTTCTGTCCGGCGGATCGAAAGCTGCAGGGCATAGGTCAGCCCGGCGACAATGGCACCGAGCCCTGGCGGGGTTGGGATCATGATGGCTCCATGCCGCCGAAATAGGTTTCGATCACCCGGGCGTAGATCTGCCGCAGGGTTGTGACATCGTCAAGCGGGGTGCATTCATCAACCTTGTGCATGGTCTTGCCAACAAGCCCAAACTCGACAACATCTGTGTAACGGGAAATGAACCGCGCATCCGATGTGCCGCCCGACGTGCTGAGTTGAGGCTGACGTCCGGTGATCGCCTCGACCGCTGCCGTGATCGTGTCGGTCAGCGCCCCGGGGGCGGTCACGAACGGGTTGGCGCTGTCGACCCAGGTCGCCTGCCAGTTCTCGGTGATGCTGTTGAAATGTTCGGTGAGCCACGCCTGCAGGCTTGCGGCAGTATGATCCGAGGTATAGCGGATATTGAATGCCGCACGGGCCGAAGACGGGATGACATTGCGGGCCGGGTTGCCGGTATCGATGCTGGTGATGGCGGCGGTGCTCGGGTCAAAATGAGCATTGCCGTCATCAATCGCGCCTTTGGAGAGAGGCTCAAGCATGGCCATCATCAGCGGCAGCGGATTGGTGGCCAGATGCGGGTAGGCGACATGACCCTGGCTGCCATGGACTTCGAGATCACCGGAAAGCGACCCGCGCCGGCCATGCTTGATCACATCACCAATCGACGTGGGGTTTGTCGGCTCGCCGAGCAGGACAGCATCAGGCATCATGCCGGCATCGTCCATCCATGCCAGCATCGGCTTGGTGCCGTTGATCGCATCGCCTTCCTCATCACCGGTGATGATCAGGCTGATCCGCCCGTCGGCCGGTTTGGTCTCGGTCCAGGCTATGGCGGCGGTGACAAAAGCCGCAATGCCGCCTTTCATATCAACCGCACCGCGGCCGTGGATGATGCCGTTTTCGATAGTCCCGCTGAAGGGATCGTGGCTCCAGGCGGCCTGATCCCCCGGGGGCACCACATCCGTATGTCCGGCAAAACCCAGATGCGGGCCGGCCTCGCCATAAACCGCAAACAGGTTATCCACCCGGGCTTCCCCTTCACCGAAGGGCAGCCTGTGGCAGACAAAACCCGCCGCCGAAAGCCGGGCTTCCAGCAAATCGAGCGCGCCGCCTTCTGCCGGGGTGACAGACGGGCAGCGGATCAGCTCTTGCAGCAGGGTATGTTCAGGCTGAAGCGAGGTCATGGCGTCGGTCAGTCTCGCAGCAGATCGTTGATTGAGGTTTTCGAGCGTGTCTTCTCGTCGACCTTTTTGATGATGACGGCGCAGGCCAGGTTCGGCCCGGGGGTGCCATCCGGCAGCGGCTTGCCCGGCAGCGTGCCCGGCACAACTACCGAATAGGCCGGGACGCGACCGACATGGACCTCGCCGGTTTCACGGTCGACGATCTTGGTCGAGGCGCCGATGAAGACCCCCATGGAAAGCACAGCCCCGCGTTCGACAACAACACCTTCGACAACCTCGGAACGGGCGCCGATGAAGCAGTCATCCTCGATAATGACAGGACCTGCCTGAAGCGGTTCCAGAACGCCGCCGATCCCGGCGCCGCCGGAAAGGTGAACATTCTTGCCGATCTGCGCGCAGGAGCCGACTGTGGCCCAGGTATCCACCATGGTGCCGCTGTCAACATAGGCCCCGAGATTGATAAAGCCCGGCATGATCACAACCCCCGGCGCGACATAGGCGGAATGGCGGACAACACATCCCGGAACAGCCCGGAAACCGGCTTCCCGGAAGCGTGCGGCATCCCAGCCTGAAAACTTGGACGGGACCTTGTCCCACCAGGTTGCTTCGCCGACACCGGGGTAATTCGGGCCACCGGGAATCACCACCATGTCGTTGAGCCGAAAGGACAGCAGGACAGCTTTCTTGAGCCACTGATTGACAACCCAGTCCCCCTGGCCGCGCTGTTCGGCAACCCGGGCTTCACCGCTGTCGAGCATGGCAAGGGCGGTTTCAACAGCATCCCTGACCGTGCCTGTGGTGCTCGCATTGACCTCGTCACGGTCATCCCAGGCGGCATTGATGGTCATTTCAAGATCGGTGGCATTCATAATCGTCGTCTCCGGTTGTCGCGTCGGCTCTCAGGCCAGGTTATGCAGAAAAGTTTTAAGGTCGGCGGCAATATAATCAATATGCCCGGCGGTCATGGCCGGATTATTCCAATCCAGATTATGCTCCAGCAGGACAGTCGTCACCCCCATTTCGGCTGCCGGAACAAGATTAACGGCCATATCCTCGATCATGACGGCCGACCGGGCGTTGATCCCGAATCGCTCCACCACCTCGTGATAGATCGCCGGTTCAGGTTTGGGGCGGTGACCGGCATCGAAAATATCATAGATACCGTCGAAGTGATGCCGCAGTTCCATGGCCTCCAGAATGCGGGTCGCGTGATCATGGGTGCCGTTGGTGAAGATCACTTTTGTGCCGGGCAGGGCACCGATGGCGGCATCGAGTTCAGGATCGGGGTTGAACCCGTCAAGATCGATGGCGTGGACGAAATCCATGAAATCGCGCGGCTCGATCCCGTGTTCATGCATCAGACCGCTGGCGGTGGTGCCATAGCGGCGAAACAGGTCCTTCTGGCGGGCAAAGGCAGCCTCGTGATCAAGATCAAAACGTTCCCGGATGAACAACGTCATCCGTTCCGAGACCTGATCAAACAGGTTCGACGCCGCCGGATAGATGGTGTTGTCGAGATCAAAAATCCAGCTGTCAAATTGGTCGGCCTGAAAACCCTGTGCCGGTTTCAGCATATCTTCACCTCTGGTAAGCCCGTTGAAAGAAGATTTAGTCCCGAATGAAGATCGTGCCAGTACCGTCCTCGGTAAAAAGCTCGATCAGGGTGGCGTGTTTCTGGCGGCCATCAAGAATAACCGCCCCGTTGGCACCGCCGCGCACCGCCTCAATGCAGGTGGTGACCTTGGGGATCATGCCGCCGTTGATGGTGCCGTCGGCGATCAGTTTCTCGGCCTCGCTGATCGTCAGTTGCGGGATCAGCTGGCCGTCCTTGTCGAGGACACCTTTGACATCGGTCAGCATGATCAGGCGGCTGGCTTCCATCGCTGAGGCAATCGCCCCGGCGGCGGTATCGGCGTTGATATTGTAGGTGGCGTGGGACTGATCGGATGCAACCGGTGCGATCACCGGGATGATCATCGCCTTGATCAGCGCGTCGATCACTGTCGTGTCGACAGATTCCGGCTCGCCGACAAAGCCAAGATCGATGCTGTCCTCGATCTTGCTGTCGCCGCGGGCAGTGCCGATCTTGCGGGCAGTGATCAACTGGCCATCCTTGCCGGAAATCCCGACAGCCCGGCCCCCGGCCTGATGGATCGCCGCGACAAGGCCTTTATTGATCGCCCCAGCAAGCACCATTTCAACCACCGAGACAGTATCGGCATCGGTCACCCTGAGGCCGTTGACGAATTCCGACGGGATATCGAGTTTCTTCAGCATCTCACCGATCTGGGGGCCGCCGCCATGCACCACCAGCGGGCAGGTGCCCACCTGATGCAGCAGCACCATATCCTTGGCAAAACTCCGCAGGGTCTCGGCCTCGCCCATGGCGTTGCCGCCAAACTTGATCACCAGCCGGTGGCCGGAATAACGGCGCATGAACGGCAGGGCTTCGGTCAGAACCTCGGCCTTATCGAGCCAGTCATGTCCTGCTGCTTGCGGGTTATCGGAGCTGCGCGTCATCTGTTCAGGCTTTCTGTTGTCGTCAATGCCTTGGTTTTGCCCGAAAATCGCTGTTCTGGCAAGAACCAGCCCTCAGGGACGGGCGAGGGCGGCGATATGGGCCCGCACAGCCTCAATCCCGTCACCCTTCTCGGATGAGGTCGGAAACACCCCGGGCCAGGCCGCCACATGGGTTGCCGCTTCCTTGGTAGAGGCGGCGATGACCTTGTCCTGTTCGGCTTTTTTCAGCTTGTCCATCTTGGTCAGGACAAGCGCCCAGCTGACCGCTGCATCGTTGAAGATTTTCATGATCTCACGGTCGGCATCACCGATCCCCCGGCGGCTGTCCACCAGCAGCATCACCCGCATCAGCGTTTGCCGCCCCTTGAGAAAGGCGAGGGTGAGCGATGTCCAGGCGCGGATATCAGTTTTTGAGGCTTTTGCATAACCGTAGCCGGGCAGATCAACCAGCCTGATTCTGCCGCCGAGATCAAAGAAATTGAGCTGGCGGGTGCGGCCCGGGGTCTGCGAGGTGCGGGCCAGTGTCCGCCGGTTTGTCAGCGCGTTGACCAGCGAGGATTTGCCGACATTCGACCGGCCGGCAAAGGCGATCTCGGGGCCGTCCATGCCTGGCAGATGGTCGATCTTGGTCGCCGCTGCCACAAACTCACACGGCCGCGTGAACAGAAGCCTGCCGGCTTCGCATTCGGCTTCGGTGGGTTCTGGGATGCCGGTCATGGCGTTACCCCTTTTTGGCAGAGGCCTTCTTCACCGACTGCATGATGTACATCTGCTGGATGATCGAAAGCAGGTTGTTCCAGGTCCAGTAGATCACGAGCCCGGCCGGGAAGGTGGCCAGCAGGAACGTGAACAGCAGTGGCATGAACTTGAAGACCTTGGCCTGAACCGGGTCGGGCGGCGGTGGGTTCAGCGACATCTGGACAAACATGGTGATCCCCATGAGGATCGGCCAGATGCCGAGATTGAGGAAATCCGGAGCCCAGGCGGTGGCGTAGGGCAACAGCCCGAAGAGATTGAGCACCGAGGTCGGGTCAAGCGCCGAGAGATCATTGATCCAGCCATAGAATGCAGCATGGCGCATCTCGATGGTCACGAACAGCACCTTGTAGAGCGCGAAGAAGACAGGGATCTGCAGCAGGATCGGCAGACAGCCCGCCGCCGGGTTGACCTTTTCGGCCCGGTAGAGCTGCATCATTTCCTGTTGCAGCCGCTGCTTGTCATCGGTGAAACGGTCCCGCAGTTCCTGAATGCGGGGGGCCAGTTCCCGCATCTTGGCCATCGAATGATAGGATTTGTTGGCCAGCGGGAAGAACGCCAGTTTGACGACCACAGTAAGGGCGAGGATCGCCAGGCCGAAATTGCCCAGCAGCCCGTAGAACCAGTTCAGCCCGTGGAAGAACGGCTTGGTCAGGAACGGGAACCAGCCCCAGTCGATGGCATGGTCGAGGCGTTCGACGCCGAGCTGTTCATTGTAGTCGAGCAGGACATTGACCTTCTTCGGCCCGGCATAAAGATGGAAGACACGTTTCAGGCTTTCGCCATCGGCAAGTGTCAGCGGCGTGTTGCCGGCATCGACCTGGGCCGGTTCACCACCACCGGAAGGGCGGCGGAAGCCGAAACCGAGGTTATCCTGCTGTTCCGGAACAAAGGCGGTCAGCCAGTATTTGTCGGTGATCCCGATCCATCCCTTGATCGCATCGGCATTGTAGGTTTCACCGGCGGGGCCGAGTTCCTGTATCTCGTCGTAATCGATCTCGGTTTTCTGATCTTCGGCAAAAACACCGATCGGGCCTTCATAGGAAATAAAGAAATCGGAAATGCTCGGCAGGTTGCGGCGGATGCGGGCGAAATGGCGGATATCCACTGCCGCCCCGGAGCCGTTGACCGCCTCGGCGGTGATGCTGATCAGGTACTGGTCATCGACGCTGTAGGTGAGGCTGAAATTCATGCCATCGTCGCGTGTGTGGGTGAGGGTCAGGGGCTGTTCCGGGGTCAGGGTCTCGCCGGAGGCCTGCCAGACGGCATCCTTCGCGACCATGCGCTTGCCTGACGGATCAAGGAACAGCACCTCGGCAAAGTAACTGTCGGGCCCGCCAGTCCGGCGCAAGAGATGAACGCGGTTTTCATCATCAGCGGTCTCTTCGCCATAGGCCAGCAGGCGAAGGTCATCGAGCCGGCCGCCGGCACGGGAGATACTGCCGCCCAGCGACGGGGCATCAATGCTCACCCGTGGGGCTGTTTCCTGTGCCGAGCGGGTGCTTTCAACACCGCTTTCCCCGAGGCCGGAGGATCCCGCTGTCTGCAGGGCCGGGGCCAGGGTCTGTTCCGGTGAGGCAGCATTCTGCTGCGGTGTTTCCGGTGGCAGGAAATAGATCTGGTAGACGATGAGGATCATCATCGAAATGGCAATGGCGGCGATCAGGTTCCGGTTATCAGCATTCATCTCATGCCCTCCTTTACGGGCATCCGGTCAATCAATTGTCCAGCGGAACCTTCTTCGCGCTGGAAAAACATCACGTCCCCGGCGGGGTTTCCCCTGGCCGGGGCACAGGGTCATAGCCGTCACCACCCCGGGGATGGCACCGCATGATGCGTCTAGCCGATAGATACCCCCCCTTGAGGGGGCCATGCAACCGAATTGCGTCAAGGGCGTATTCGGAACAGCTGGGCTGGAAACGGCAATTGACCCCGATCAGGGGGGAAATCATCATCCGATAAGCCAGAACAGGCGTCAGCATCACGGCGGTCAGCAGTTTTCGCATCAGGGAAAACATAGCCAAGTAAGCCCGTCCTCTCATGCTATTGCAACTGTTTTTCATGATCGGCGATGAGCCGGTCAAGATCATCGACAAGCCCCTGCCAGGGTCGGCTGGCGGTATTGTGGCGGGCGATCAGCACGTAATCATGGCCGGGACGGGCACGCGGGGTGAGCCGCTGGCTGGCGGCAGCGCGCATTCGCCTGCGGGCCCGGTTGCGGATCACGGCGTTGCCGATCTTGCGGGTGGCGGTCAGGCCAAGCCGCGGGGCCTCGTCATCACGGCGGTCGCGAACCTGCATGATCAGCGAGGCTGCAACGAATTTATCGCCATGGCGAGCCGTGGCGAGAAAATCGCTGCGATGAAGAAGTGTTCGGGTTCCCGGCATAACCGGCCATGATCAAGCGCTGAGACGCTTGCGACCTTTGGCACGACGCGCCTGGAGAACACGACGACCGCCAACCGTGGCCATGCGCGCACGAAAGCCGTGGCGGCGCTTGCGAACCAGGTTGCTCGGCTGGAAAGTCCGTTTCATGACGGTTGCTCCTTGGCGTCGATGGGTTCAAATCCAGTGTGAAGCGGCTTTATAGTCAAGCCGCAGGGTTTCGTCAACGCCTATCATCACTGATGCTCATTTAATTCGTTCATTTCTATTTACTATTTATTAACCTTTAGGATGTATACTATCCGAAAGGATGGGCCCGAAATGATGGGCTGCCAGGGTACGCCCGCGGATCAGGCCGTTCTGTTGTGTTGATCATAAGGCCGAGATGATGCTGAGCAGGTTACAGATCAATCCCTTGTCGTTGCGGCTAATGCTGGTGATGGTGGGGCTGTTTGGCTTTGCCGGGTCTGTGGTGCTGCTTTTCAACCTCCCGGGATACCATCAGAAAGAGGTGGAACGGCGGATGCGTGAGTTGGTCTTCATCGCTGAATTGAACGCGATGGAAAGCCAGCTGGAGCGCCCGCTGACCCCCATTGAGCCGGGATGCGGGATTGGCATCACGCTGGCCGCCGGTGAAACCCGCTGGTTCGGGGATCCGGAAGCCCGCCTCAGCGTCACTGGCAGCACCCCCCGGCCATGGCAAGACAGCCTGCTGTTTCAGGCCAGGATCGCGGCGTTGGGGCTGCTCGGCCTTGATGAGGGCTTTACCTTTTATCAGGTCAGGGCGGTGCAACTGGCGGATCAGGGCGTCCATTCACGGCTGAACACGATCGGTGATCTGGTGATGGTTTTCCCGGCCGATGCCATGACCGCACCGATGCGGGATTACCTGCTGCGGGGCATGGCTTTGGTGATCGGGCTGGCGCTGCTGATCGGGGTGCCGTTCGCGCTGATCATTGAATGGCTCGTGATCTTTCCCTTGAGGCGGCTGATCACCGATATGGCGGCCTTTGCCCGTGATCCCTATCGGCAGCGGCAGGATGATCTCATTCTGACATCGCAGGATATCATCAACGAAGCCCGCGATGCGCTGGATACGATGACGACCGCCACCCGCAATGAACTTGTCCAGCGTGACAAACTGGCCGCCCTCGGTGAGGCGGTGACCAAGATCAACCACGATATGCGCAATGTGCTGGCCTCGGCTGTGCTGCTTTCCGATTCTCTCGAGAACAGCGAGGACCCGAAAGTCGCCCGCGC
>JBMHCY010000098.1:0-6063 GCA_049889655.1 Puniceispirillales bacterium (SeqCode) | reverse complement strand
CAAGGCGACAGAGGCGGCCAATGATACTGGCAGCCAGGAAGAAGCTGTCATTGTCGACAGCCATGTTGAGGCCATTCAGCGCTTGCTCAAATCCGGCAAGGAGCGGGGGTTTGTTACGCATGACGAGCTCAACGCCGCGCTGCCGCAGGGTGAGCTGACCTCTGAGCAAATCGAGGATGTTATGGCCGAGCTCAACGAGCTTGGGGTCAATGTTGTCGACAGTGCCGAAGCCGATGACAGCGAAGAGGCTGAAGAGGAAAAGTCTACCGGCAATGTCAGTGATGATGCGCGCGGCTCCGATGATCCGGTGCGGATGTATCTGCGCGAGATGGGCTCTGTTGAGCTGCTGACCCGCGAAGGCGAGATTGCCATCGCCAAGCGCATTGAGGCCGGCCGCGAATTGATGCTGGGCGGCATCTGTGAATCGCCGCTGACCATCCGCGCCCTGCTCGACTGGCGCGACAAGATCGTCACCGGTGAAGTGCTGCTGCGTGATGTCATCGATCTCGACGCCACTTTTGGCGGGTCCGGGGCCGATACCGATCTCAATGATCCGGATCAGCTGATGAACGGGGCGGATGCGGACGAGGCTGATGATGCCGATGACGACAGTGATGACAATGAGGGCGATGCTGAAAAGTCCGGCGATGACAAAGCAGAGGGCGACAACAACACTGCCGCCGAAGGTGAAGGCGACGAGCTGAGCATGTCACTCGCCGCGATGGAAGATTCTGTCCGTGAAGGCGTTCTGGCCCAGATCGACAGCGTCGCCGAGACATTCAAGGAATTGAGCCAACTGCGTGACCGCCGCCTGTCAACCATCAAGCGGGGCAGCAAGCCTTCCGCCAAGACGGAAACCCGGTTTGCCGAACTGCGGATCAGCCATATCGAACAGATGGATGGTATCCTGCTCAACACCAACCGGATCGAAGCCTTGATGGACCAGTTGTTCACGCTCAACCGGCATTTGTCCTCACTGGAAGGGCAGTTGCTGCGGCTGGCTGAAAAATCTGGCATCAAGCGGCCGCAATTCCTCTCATTCTGGGCCGGGCAGGAAATCGTCACCAAATGGCCGCCGGAAGAAGCATCGACCAAAGCCTGGGAGAAGTTCGGCACCCGTTATGGTGATGAGGTTTCCGAAATCCGTAAATCGATTATCGAAATGATGTCGGAAGTCGGCATGACCGTGGGTGAATTCAAGGCGCTCGTGCAGGTGATCCAGCGCGGCGAGCGCGAAGCATCGCGGGCCAAGAAGGAAATGGTTGAGGCCAACCTGCGGCTGGTGATCTCGATTGCCAAAAAATACACCAACCGCGGCCTGCAATTCCTCGATCTCATTCAGGAAGGCAATATCGGCCTGATGAAAGCGGTCGACAAATTCGAATACCGCCGTGGTTACAAATTCTCAACCTACGCCACCTGGTGGATCCGCCAGGCCATCACCCGTTCCATTGCCGATCAGGCACGGACGATCCGGATTCCGGTGCATATGATCGAGACGATCAACAAACTGGTGCGGACCTCGCGGCATATGCTCCATGAAATCGGCCGTGAGCCTACCCCGGAGGAACTGGCGGAAAAACTGTCCATGCCGATCGACAAGGTCCGCAAGGTGCTGAAGATCGCGAAAGAGCCGATCAGCCTCGAAACCCCAGTGGGGGATGAAGAGGACAGCCATCTCGGGGATTTCATCGAGGACAAGAACGCTGTTCAGCCTCTTGATGCGGCGATCCATTCGAACCTGCGCGAGACGACAACCCGGGTTCTGGCCAGCCTCACTGCCCGCGAAGAACGGGTGCTGCGGATGCGTTTCGGTATCGGCATGAACACCGATCATACGCTTGAGGAGGTCGGCCAGCAGTTCAGCGTGACCCGCGAGAGGATCCGTCAGATTGAGGCGAAGGCCCTCCGTAAACTCAAGCATCCATCCCGGTCACGGAAGTTGCGCAGTTTCCTTGAAAACTAACCCGAATACCGGTATGGCTGGGTTCAGGGCCTGTAGTTCAATTGGTTAGAACGCACCGCTCATAACGGTGTTGTTGGGGGTTCAAGTCCCTCCGGGCCCACCATTCCCCCCGCCGAGATTATCCTGCCATGCCTGTGGCGATGCCAGTGATCCGGGCTTCGATGAACAGTGTCTTGTCACCGCCAAGATCGACAAGATTCACCTGACGTTCCGTGTCGACCGTGATCGCGGTGGCACCGGCGGCTTCGGCCTTGTGGCTGGCTTCGTTGCGGGCGGTATCTTCAGCATGGTTGAGCGCCAGGTCCATGGCGCTGAAATCTTCGGGTCCGGCGGCTGTGTGAACCCGGAAGACACCATCGGCAGGCTGGGTCACCGTGACAATCGCCCGTTGGCGGATTGATCCTGCTGCCGCGCCCACCGCCCCGGCAACATCAGCATCCTCAGGGACAATGAGCTCAGCCCCGATAGCGGTGGCGATTGCCGGATAGTGGCAGGCGGCGGAAGCCCCGAGAGCCACCAGCGGCTCTTCAAGGGTAAAGCGGGTGCTGACGAGACCGGTCTTCGTCGACCCGCCATGGGCCAGATGGCTGGCGCTGGCCAGCATCTGTTCCAGGAAACGATTCTTGGTTGCTTCGCCTTCCCCCATGCCCTGATGGGCAAAGGCGCTGTCCAGGAGGGCCAGTGCGGATTGCACGGTCAGCCGTTCCATGACCATCATTGAGAAGGCCTCCGGTGATGATGCCTGGGCAACACCGCCGCCGGTGCGCTGGCGGGCCATCAATTCGCCCCCCTTGACGGCCCCGTTAAGATCACCGCCATCGAATTTGCCGAGAATGCGTGCGGCATCGGTGGGGGTGAACGCGGCCATCGCCAGCAGCCCCCGCGCGACAAGCCGGTCAATCGCTGAAAGCGCAAGTCGGGTCTGGGCAAGATCAGCGACCGGGGCAATGCCGGTATCACGGCACTGCCGGGCCATGTTGGCTTCGGACCGTGTCAGCCATGAAGGCGGTTCACCTTCAAACAGCGGGACAACAAAGCGGCCATCCTGGGCGGTTGCCACCGGGTTCTGGATCTGGCTTTCGAGCCAGGTTGCCAGCCGCGGTTCCTGTTCGGCCAGCATACACAGCGGGATAACGCGGCGCGGCCCGAGCAGGACGCCGCCCTTGGTGCCGCGATCGATGAGCCGCACTTCACTGTCACCGCCGAGCCCGCCGGTACGGATATCCGCCGCCTCGACCATGGTCGACCAGCCGCCAATGGTCGCGCCCCGGGGCGACAGCCGCGGGAAACCCCCTTCAAGAATGGCGATATCGGTTGTGGTACCGCCGATATCAGCAACGATCGCGTTCTTCCTGCCGACAAGATGGGCCGCCCCGGAAAGGCTGGCCGCCGGGCCGGAAAGGATCGTTTCAACAGGGCGCAGGCGGGCAAACTCGGCCCCAACCAGCGAGCCATCCCCCTTGACCACCATCAACTCGGCCTGATCAAGCCCGGCCTCGGCCATGATCGTATCAGTGGCGGCGATCTGGCGGTCCAGCAGATCAATCAGGCGGGCATTGAGGAGTGCCGTCAGCGCCCGCTTCGGGCCGCCGAGCGATGATGACAATTCATGCGAGCAGGTTACGGGCAGCCCTGTTGCCTCACGCAGGTGATCCCGGGCAAGAGCTTCGTGTTCCGGATTGCGGACAGCAAAATGCCCGGCAATGGCAATGGCTGAGATATCCTTGCCATGGGTGGCGGCAAAGGCATCAAGACCGGCGATATCAAGCGGTGCCTGCTGCCGGGCATCGGATTTGTGGCCACCGGTGATGAAGGTGACAGGGTCCTCGCCCAGGGACTGGCCGAGATTGTTGCGCTCAAGGGCTGATTGATCAAAGCCGATCATGACCAGCCCGACACGGCCGCCCATGCCCTCAACCACGGCATTGGTCGCCAGTGTTGTCGACAGGCAGACGCGGCTGATCAGCGGGCGGTCTTTTTCGGCAATCATGTCGACAACCCGGTTGATCGCCTGGCCAAGACCGATGGAAAGGTCATGCCGTGTGGTCGGGGCTTTGGCTTTGGCCAGCAGCGCGCCGGTCTGGCCATTGATGATCGCAGCATCGGTAAAGGTGCCGCCGGTATCCAATCCTAGAATATAACGCATGGGGGCTCGCCTCAGGCTGAAGGTAACGATGAACGCTGAGCGTGGTCAATAAAACGGACAATCGCCCGCCCCATCTTCTGGCTGTCATGGGGGAGGTGGAGCGTTGCCTTGGCTTCGCTGCCGACATCAGCGGCAATGCGGTCGGTGCGGAAATCGATGATCGCCTCAACCGCTTCGGCCGTAAATTCGGGATGCCCCTGCATGCAGAAGATATGATCGCCAAGGGTGAAGGCGGCAATGGGGCAGAAGGTGTTGCCGGCGATGACCACCGCATCGGGCGGTACAGCCGTCACCTGATCCTGGTGCACATAGAGCAGATCAAAACTGCTGCCCATGTCATCCAGCCAGGCGGGGGCATCACTGATCGCTGCCCGGCGCACACCCAGCCCCCATCCTTTCGGGGATTTGCCGGAACTGCCGCCGAGGGCATCGGCAATCATCTGATGGCCGAAACAAATCCCCACCAGCGGTTTGCGGGCGGCGTGGATTTCCCGGATCAGATCGCGCAGTGTCTGGATCCAGTCATGGCTGTCATAGGTTCCGGCCGGGCTGCCGGTGATCAGAAACGCATCGTGATCGGCAATGCTTTCGGGGAAGACACCGTCACGGACCTTATAGAAAGTCAGGCTGATCGTATCAAACGGGGCAAACAGACTGCGGTAGAGAGGCTCATAACGCGGGATGGCGGGGTCCATTTCAGGGCTGAACTCACCGGCCTGCAAGATACAGAGTTTGACCATGTCTGATTTCCTGATGCTGGATGCCGACCATCTTCCCGGCTTTCGGGTTAATCTAGAACCGGTGTGAACGCATGGCAAGACACTTTCAATCGCTGTTGCGGGAGAGCGCATCGGCCAGCACGAAAACCCGGATGGCGCTCGAAAGCCCGTGCATTTCACTGCCTTTCACATCAAGGCTGCGGTCTTCGTCGATGCGGGTGACGAGTGCCGAGACCGAAATCCCTTCGCGGGTGGCAATAGCTTTCAGCGCGTCCCAGAACGGCTGTTCCATCGAAACCGAAGTGCGATGCCCGTGGATGCTGAGCGAATGCTTGATCATGGCGTTGTCACCATCACCCGGCTGTGAAAGATCATCCGGCCAATCACGGCAACATTGTCGCCGTCAACCGTGTAACCGCTCTGGGAAGCATCGCTGCGGATATAGAGTTGTGAAGGATTGTCGGTGTTGATGGTCTCAACATGGCGAACCCGGACATGATCGCCGCCATCAAGGCCAAAATAACCGGCACGATGCGGTGACCGGTCGGAAAGATCGAGCATCACCACATCACCGATGCTGATCGCCTTGTCGGCGGTGCTGTCACCGACAACCGCAAGCCGGAACGACCGGGTCCGGTCGAGCCCGTGATGGCGAAACAACGCCTGCGGGATCAGCCATGGCTGCGTCCGCACTTTCTGCTGCGACGGGTGATCGAGAAAACTGATGCTCAGCAGTGGTGCGGGATCAAGCCCGTCATCGCTTTCTGCATCATGGCGGAGCACGCGTTCATCAATATCAAGCATGGCTGCCAGCCGGTGACGCAGGGTTTCCGGCAGAACCCGCGGCGAGCCCCGGCTGATGAACTGCTGCAGATAGGCCGGGTTGCGGCCAAGGGCAAGCGAGAGACTTTTGAGATTCGGCTTTGCAGGATGCATCCTGACCGTTTCGATTAGTTTTTGTCTCATGCTGTCAGGAGAAATCATCGTGTGTTTAACCATTCTGGATAGTAAAAAAAATAAGAAATATCCTATAATTTATGCAGCCTTAACGCAACATTTTTATGGAGTGCGCCGTGCCTGAGACTTCTGGTGAGCAATTATCTTCCACACAGATCGAGATTATCCGTGAAAACCTTATTACGGCGATGCGTGTGCTCAAACTCATGCCGATCGGTTATCGTGACCGGCCGGCCCGGCTGCGGGTGCTGTGGCCGGATTACAATCAATCACCG
>JBMHCY010000097.1:0-8113 GCA_049889655.1 Puniceispirillales bacterium (SeqCode) | reverse complement strand
AGCAGGTCTGTCCGGCCGACAATCTCACTGAGGCTGCTGGCCCCGAGCGACGCCAGAATTTCACGAACTTCTTCAGCCAGATGCGTGAACAGCTGAACCACCTTTTCCGGTGTCCCGGTAAACTTGGCCCGCAGGTCTTCTCGCTGGGTGCAGACACCGACCGGGCAGGTGTTGGAATGGCACTGCCGGACCATGATACAGCCCATGGCGATCAGCGAGGCTGTACCGATGCCGTATTCATCAGCACCGAGCATCGCCGCCATGACAATATCACGGCCTGTCTTGAGGCCGCCATCGGTCCGCAGCACGACCTTGTCGCGCAAATCGTTCATGGTCAGCACCTGATGGACTTCCGAAAGCCCCATTTCCCAGGGCAGGCCCGCGTGTTTGATCGATGATTGTGGGCTCGCCCCGGTACCGCCGCCATGGCCGGAGATCAGGATCGTATCGGCCTTGGCCTTGGCGACCCCGGCTGCGATTGTCCCGATCCCTGTTGCGGCCACCAGTTTGACGCAGACACGGGCCTCGGGGTTGATCTGCTTGAGATCATAGATCAGCTGGGCCAGATCCTCGATGGAATAGATATCATGGTGCGGCGGCGGTGAGATCAGCGTCACCCCCGGGGTGGAATGGCGCAGACGGGCGATCAGACTGTTGACCTTGATCCCCGGCAACTGGCCGCCCTCACCCGGCTTGGCACCCTGGGCCACCTTGATCTCGATTTCCTGACAGTTATTCAGGTATTCAGCGGTCACACCAAAACGGCCGGAGGCAATCTGCTTGATTGCGCTGGAAGGGTTATCGCCGTTTTCACGGAGCACGAAGCGTGCCGGGTCTTCACCGCCCTCGCCACTGTCGGATTTCGCCCCGATGCGGTTCATGGCGATGGACAGCGTCTCGTGGCTTTCCGGGCTGAGCGCCCCGAGCGAGATCCCCGGTGAGACGAGTTTTTTCCGAATTTCGGTGATGCTCTCGACCTGGTCGAGATCAATCGCCTTATGGCCTTCGGTGAAATCAAGCAGGTCACGCAGGTTGACCGGCCCCGCCGCGCTGACCTTGGCGGTGTAGTTCTTCCAGCTGTCATAGCTGCCGGTATCGCAGGCGTGCTGCATGGAATGGATCACTTCGGCATCAAAAGCGTGGGCTTCGCCGGATTTCCGCAGACGGAAGAAGCCGCCCACCGGCAGGGCCACCAGATTCTCGGCCCAGGCCTCTTCATGGAGTTGTGTCAGCTGGGTCTCGATACCGCTGAGCCCGAGGCCGGAAATGCGCGAGGTCATCGGCGGGAAGTACCGCGCCACCAGAGACCGCGACAGCCCCAGGGCTTCGAAATTGTAGCCACCGCGATACGAGGCCAGCACCGAAATGCCCATCTTCGACATGATCTTGAGCAGACCGTTTTCGATTGCCTTGCGGAAGTGGTTGACTGCCGTCGCCAGATCAAGCCCCGGCAACAGGTTGCGCTGATGCCGCTCACGGATCGTTTCTTCGGCCAGCCACGGGTTGATCGTCGTCGCCCCGACACCGATCAGCACAGCAAAGTGATGGACATCAAGACATTCCCCGGAGGCAATATTGATCGAGGCGAAAGTCCGCAACTGCTGGCGGACAAGATGCGAATGCACCGCACCAACGGCCAGAATGGACGGGATCGCCATCCGTTCAGGCGAGGTTGCCCGATCGATCAGCATCAGATGCTCGGCACCGCCACGCACCGCCTCTTCGGCTTCGCGTTCGATGCGGTTGAGCGAGGCTTCGAGGCCTTCATCCGCCGAACTCGGGCAGAAGGTGATATCGATCGTGACCGCCTTGTCACCAAGGGTCTTTTTAAGGGCTTCGAATTCCGCGGTGGTCACACACGGGGAATTGAGCAGCAGATGATCACACTGGTCCGGGCTTTCATCGAGGATGTTGCCAAGATTGCCGAGGCGTGTCCTCAGGGTCATGACATGACGTTCCCGAAGGCTGTCAATCGGCGGGTTGGTGACCTGCGAGAAATTCTGCCGGAAGAAGTGATGCAGCCCGCGATAGCGGTTGGAGAGCACCGCCAGCGGTGTATCATCACCCATCGAGCCGACGGCTTCCTTGCCACCTTCGGCCATCGGCTGCAGCAGCAGTTCCATATCCTCAAGGGTCCAGCCTGCGCTGAACTGACGCCGCCGCAGGTCTTCCTTTTCCATGGCTTCACCAGCACCGGAAGCGCCATCGGAGACAAGATCATCCATCACCGTTGACCGGCCGAGCCACTGCCCCCAGTCACGCCGGTTGATCAGCGCATCCTTCAGTTCGGCATCGTGGTAGAGTTTGCCTTCACGCAGATTGACACCGATCATTTCACCCGGGCCAAGGCGGCTTTTTTCGGTAATGGCGGCTTCGTTGAGTTGCACCATGCCAGTCTCGGAGCCTGCCACCAGCAGGCCATCATCAGTGACAGCAAAGCGCATAGGACGGAGCCCGTTCCTGTCCACCGAAGCAACAACCCATTCGCCGGAAACCGCAGCCAGTGCCGCCGGGCCATCCCAGGGTTCCATCACCGCATTGCAATAGCCATAGAGATCAGCCAGCGGTTCAGGTGAAGATGGCAGCACCGCTTCTGGAACCATCATCGTCTTGACCATGGGCAGATCACGACCACCCTGAAGCAGCAATTCAAAAACGCTGTCGAGGGCGGCACTATCGGAATCGTTCTTGTCGACCACCGGCTTCAGATGCTGGACATCATCACCGAAAACCGGCGAGGACATCCGGTCTTCATGGCACAGCATCCAGTTGCGGTTGCCGCGGAGGGTATTGATCTCACCGTTATGGGCCAACACACGGAACGGCTGGGCCAGTTTCCAGGTCGGGAAGGTGTTGGTCGAATAGCGCTGGTGATAGACGGCAAAGCGCGAGACGAAACGCTCATCCACCAGATCGGGATAGAAGGCGGAAACCTGTTCGGCCAGGAACATCCCCTTGTAGATGATCGACTGGCTCGAGAACGAACAGAGGTAAAACTCCATGATCCTCTCGGCGGTAATCGCATTTTCGATCTTGCGGCGGATCACATACAGTTCACGCTCGGCGGTGGCCGAATCTGTCTTCGGCATCGAGAACATGATCTGTTCGATTTCAGGCCGAGTCGCATTGGCCTTTTCACCAATGATATCAATATTGACAGGAACCTGCCGCCAGCCATAGATGCGATAGCCCGCCTTCAGGATTTCCTCTTCAACAATACAGCGGCAGCGTTCCTGCGCCCCCATATCGGTCCGCGGCAGAAACGCCATCCCGACAGCCAGACGGCCATCCGGATCGAGATCGTGGCCTGTCCGGGCAATGTGCTGGCTGAAAAAATCGAGCGGGATTTCAAGATGGATGCCGGCCCCGTCACCGGTCTTGCCATCAGCATCGACAGCCCCCCGATGCCAGACAGCCTGAAGCGCCTCGATCCCCTTTTCGACGACCTCACGCCGGGGCTTGCCGTCAATGGCAACCACCATGCCGACGCCACAGGAAGAATGTTCCATTTCTTGCGACCAGACACCCGCAGCCTCGAGCCGGGCCTCCATGGCCTTGCGGCGTTCAAGCCAGGCCGGTGCGGAAAGGGATGTCGATGCGGAAAGAGAAGAATAGGACATCAAAGAGCCTCCTTACGAAGCCATCTTGTCGGCCCCGGCAGCCTTCTGCCTGAGCCAGGAATCGATACGTTCGGCAGCATCGCGACCATCGCGCACTGCCCAGACAACCAGTGACGCCCCGCGGACGATATCACCGGCGGCAAAAACACCGTCAAGGCTGGTCATCATTGACCGCCAGTCGATATTCACCGTGCCCCAACGTGACGTCTTAAGACGCGGTTCATTGAACATCTCAGGCAGGTTTTCAGGATCAAACCCAAGCGCCTTGATCACCAGATCAGCCTCTTTCAGATGCGATGACCCGGGGATCGGTTCAGGGACCCGACGGCCGGTGGCATCGGGCTGGCCGAGATGGATATTGGAACATTCCACGGCCTCGATGCGGGTTTTGCCCTTGAAGGCGTCCGGCTTGGTCAGCCAGTCAAAAACCACGCCTTCTTCTTCGGCGTTCATCACCTCGCGCTCGGAGCCCGGCATATTGGCCCGGTCACGACGATAGAGGCAGGTGACACTTTCAGCTTCCTGACGGATCGCCGTCCGGACACAATCCATGGCCGTATCACCACCGCCAATAACCACAACGCGGCGGCCTTCGGCATTGAATTGCGCCATGTCTTCGGCAGCCAGGGCATCGCCCATGCCGAGGCGGTTCGATGCTGTCAGGTAATCGAGAGCCGGGATGATACCATCGAGGTCATCACCATCGACAGCAAGATCACGGGCCTTGTAGACGCCAGTGGCGATGAGCACGGCATCATGCTTTTCACGCAGGTCGGCAAAACTGATATCCGTGCCGATATTGGTGTTCATGGTGAAGGTGATGCCAGCATCGCGGAGCAGTTTTTCCCGCCGCTCGACCACGAATTTTTCCAGTTTGAACCCGGGAATGCCATAAATCAGCAACCCGCCGACCCGGTCATAGCGGTCATAAATCTCAATCTGATAGCCGCGGCGGCGCAACAGGTCGGCTGCTGCCAAGCCGGCAGGCCCGGCGCCGATAATGCCGATGGATTGCGGCTTTTCCTCGCGGGGTAGCGGCGGCTTGACCCAGCCATTTTCAAATGCGGTTTCGGTGATGTGTTTTTCAACCGCCCCGATGGTGACGCTCTCAAAACCCTTTTCGATCACACAATTGCCTTCACAGAGCCTGTCCTGGGGGCAGATGCGTCCGCAGATTTCCGGAAAGGTGTTGGTGGCAGAAGATACTTCCCAGGCTTCTTCCATGCGGCCTTCGGCAGTCAGCATCAGCCAGTCGGGGATGTTGTTGTGGAGCGGGCAGTTTGTCTGGCAGAACGGCACACCGCACTGGGAACAGCGCGACGCCTGCTCGGTCGCCTTCTGCTCTGAAAAGGCGGCGTAGATTTCATCGAAATCGGTCTTGCGGTCCGCCACTTGCCGCTTTTCAGGCATGGCTTTTTCGGTGCGGACAAACTGCAACATGCGATCGGTTGTCATCGTTCACTCCAGATCAAACAATGTGTTGATGCCATTATCCCGACAGGAGATAGCGCAATCAGCGCAAAAGGTCAATACTGTTAACCTTTTTAACTCATCCTCATCAGGTTTTACCATTCTATAGGATTGATGCGAGAGATGTCACCCGAAAAATAGTTCCGTATCGGCCATATATCAAACCAGCCAGCAATCGTAGCCATTGCCAGGCTTAACCCTTCGCGTTATACAGGACAGCAGGACAGTGGAGAGGAAGATGATTGAGCAGTTAATCCTCATCGCCTTTATTCAGGGCATTACCGAATTTCTGCCGATTTCATCGTCAGGGCATCTCAACCTTCTGCACGGCCTTGGGCTGTCCACCGATTATGGTCTTGCCATGGATGTGGCGGTCCATCTCGGGACAGTGGTGGCCGTGATCATCTACAATTTCCCGGAAATCAGGCGCATGGCCCTGTCCTTCCTGACCTTCGGGGGGCATTTTCCCGATGTGCACGGGGTTTCCATGGCCGCTTTCGTCGCGACCATTCCGGTGATCATCGCCGGTTATCTGCTCAACGACAATGCCGCCATGCTGGCCATGCTGCGGAATATTGAGGTGATCGCCTGGGCAACGCTTGGCTTCGGCATCCTGCTCGGCCTTGCCGATATGAGCCAAGGCAAACGGCGGTTCAAGACAATTCATATCGGTGATGCAGTAATCATCGGCGTGGCCCAGTGCCTGGCGCTTATCCCCGGGACAAGCCGTGCCGGGATCACCATGACAGCAGCACGCGCCATTGGCATTGCGCCGCGGGCTGCAGCCCGGTTTTCGATGATCCTGTCGATACCGGTGATCCTCGGTTCCGGCGTACTCAAGGGTGTTGATATGGTTCGTGACGGGACGCTTGATCAATGGGGCGATATGGCCATCGCCGCGACAATCGCCATGGTGGTGGCGCTGATTTCGATCCACGTGATGCTGACGATTATCCAGCGCTTCGGCTTCATGCCGTTTGTGATCTACCGTGTCCTGCTCGGTGGCGGGCTCCTGGCGATGATTTATCTCTAGGTATTGATCGAAAAACGCCCGCCGGGCTTGTACCGTGACAGGTATTCCGGAACGATCAAATCCACCGGCTTCGGATCAATCTTCAGGTCAGCGAGCCCCAGCGAATCTTTCCCGACAACGTTATCGAGCCGCAGCTGTTTCAGCTGGTCAGTCGTGACCGGTGCGTTCGGCAGGGGTGACATGACCGAGGCCGCCAGCATCATGATGCTGTGGGGCACCGGAATGAGCATCCGGCGACGCTTGATATGGCGGATGATATAGGCCATGACCTCACGGAAAGTCATCACATCGGGGCCACCAAGCTCATAGGTCTTGCCGGCGGTCTTATCCTGCTCGAGCACCGCGACAACCGCCTCGGCGACATCACCAGCATAGACAGGCTGGACCTTGTTGTCGCCACCGCCAATCACCGGCAGCCCCGGGGCCAGCAGCGCCATCCGGGCAAAGCGGTTGAAAAATCCGTCCCCTGCCCCAAAGACAAGCGACGGCCGCAGCATCGTTGCGCGGGGAAAGGCCGCTTTCAGGTTATCTTCACCGGCCCCCTTGCTGGCAGCGTATTTGATATTCGATTGCGCGTTTGCACCGATGGCGGAAATCTGCACCACCCGGCTGATCCCGAGGGTCTTGGCGTGCTGGCCGATGCGGCCGGGAAGCTCCGCCTGCAGGCTGGAAAAACGCTGACGGCCGCTTTCCGCGAGAATGCCGATCGTGTTGACCACCGCATCCGCACCTTCCATGACCGTCACAAGCGAAGCATCATCGAGGGCATTGCCGCCATGGATCGAGATTTGCCCCACCTGCCCCATGGGCTTGAGGAACTTGGCCCGATCCGGGTTCCGCGCCAGAACCTTGATCCGCGCGCCCTTCACCGCCAGCGCCTCGACAATCATCCGGCCGATAAATCCGGTACCGCCAATTACTGCAATCGTTTTCCCGTCAAGTTTCATGATCACTTCCTTATCATCGTTAAACCGAATATAGGGGCATTGGCCGCCGATGCCCATAGCAGAGCCCGGCGAAAGCGTGATTTTTTCACCCCGATGAGGCCGACTTTCCTATTGACAGTAAGATGTGGAAGGGTATGGTGGCCCTCACCGATTGCGAATGTGCCCAGGTGGCGGAATTGGTAGACGCGCTGGCTTCAGGTGCCAGTGGCCGCAAGGTCGTGGAAGTTCGAGTCTTCTCCTGGGCACCATTTTCCTCTAATTCAAATTATAAAATCAAATAGTTAATATAAATCACTGATTTTATATCCACCTTTTTGTCCACCTACTAAAATTAGTTTTTGTTTTAGTGTATGATGGCTTTGCCATGACAAACCATGATCACGCTGAGAGTGCTCGAGCATGGGTTCGAGAATATGTAGAACAAAACGCACAGCTCATCCATGCTTGGCTAGATGGTAGTGGCACACTCGAAGATGTGGGCTCAGAGCTCATATTGTCCGAAGTGGAGAAATATAATCTAAACGGTAAACCTGGACGTGTCCGGACAAACATCGGACATGCCCGATGGGCATCATGAAACTGACGAGACAGACAAGGGTACACGCCTATAGGCGTGTCCGTTGTCCGGCTCATGATGTGAATGAGATTAGTGGCTAATCAATAACACCAGCAGCACGTAGCCTAATTTCAATCATTTTCGTCCTTGCCCAGAACTCCCTTGATTTTTTTGCATCTTCTTTACGTTTTAAAATTCTATCTTTTGTATAATTTCCATGCTTAGAATTCGCTTTTGCAATCATTACTCGTCCAGCGTCTGTTTTAGGGCCTCTACTAGCCTCACCATGCAGTCGACAGCGACCATTCTTCTTATTTGCAGGACGCTGGCACGCAGTCCCCTTTCGGGTCTTAGCACCACATCGTTGACCAGGCCAATCTGCCCCAAAACGCCATTCTATACCTATTTTAACATTACCTTTTGCTAACATTAACAAGACCCCGATTAAGGGTTTTATTATACCAAATTATAAGGCTATCCGTAAGAC
>JBMHCY010000096.1:0-10515 GCA_049889655.1 Puniceispirillales bacterium (SeqCode) | reverse complement strand
ACGCCCCATGAAAGCCCTGCAACCTCAAGCATGGTGAGGTCAAAACTGAGCGGCACGCCGGATGGATCAAGCAGATAGATCCGGGTGGTTCCCGATGCTGTGATGGCTGAATACAGCCTTGGGTCTTCGGCAATGATGGTCTCGGCTTCCGCTTGCCTGACGATGAGCGCAATTCCGAGCCCTGTCCAGAGCAGGCCTGCCGAGATGCTATCTCTCTTTTTGCAGCATTTTTTCTCAGGCCAATGGTAATGTCGCATCCTGTCCTCCACTTGTCTTGGCTGGAGGTTATTAAGCCCATCTCAGCCGACAGTCTGAAATCAGCAACGCACGCATCAACAAAAACATAAAGCACAATGAAAACTGTGCAGTATTCAATTTAGGCAAAGAAAGGTTTTTTGTCAAGTGAGGGGCGAGGTGCCCCCGTGAGGCCTATTCCATCGCCCGTTCGGCCCGGGGGGTTCGGCCGTAGGTTTCGCGATAGCATTTGGAAAAATGGGATGCCGAGACAAAGCCGCAGGCCAAGGCCACCGACAGGATAGACATACTCGTCTGGCGCAGCAGATGCCGGGCCCGCGCAATCCGCAGGTTGAGATAATAACGGGTTGGGGTCGTGTTCAGGTATTTGCGGAACAGTCGTTCCAGCTGCCGGGTCGAGAGTGCCGTCCGGCGGGCAATTTCAGTCTGTGGCAGAGGGTCTTCGAGATTGGCTTCCATTTCCGCCACCACGGCCAGCAGTTTCGGATGGCTGACACCAATACGTGAGCGCAATTCCATCCGCTGGCGATCGTGGGATTCGCGGATGCGGTCATGGATGAACTGCTCCGATACCGTTGTGGCCAGCGCGTTGCCGTGGGCCTGGGCAATCAGGTGCAGCATCATGTCGAGCGAAGCGGTGCCCCCAGAACAGGTGACCCGATCCTCATCAATCTCAAACAGGTCTTCGGTGACCTCAAGATCCGGGAATTCCTCAACCAGCCCATCGTGATTTTCCCAGTGGATCGTGCAGCGACGGCCTTGCAGCAGACCGGCAAGGGCCAGAAGATACGTGCCGGTGCAGATCGCCCCGATGGCTGCACCACGCCGCTCGATATGGCGCAGGGCGTTGATGATATCGCGGTTGGCGTGTTTCTGGACATCAATCCCGCTGCAGGCAAACACCATCCGGCAGCTGGCCAGATCTTCAAGATCACCATTAGCGGCAACCTCAACACTGTTGCTGGCCATAACAGGGGCACCGTTTTCCGACGCGATGACCCATTCAAAGAGTTTCCGCTGGCTCATCCGGTTGGCTGACCGCAACGGCTCGATGGCCGAGGCAAAGGCCAGCATGGAGAAATTCGGAACCATCAGGAACCCAACCTTGAAAACCTCATTGCTGTCGCCGGAAGAGAGAAGTGTCTTGATACGGCCATTATCCATGCTGATGATCCAACAACCCGTTTTCTTGATTAAAAGATATAATGGAAATTTCCGATGCGGCTATCAAAATCGTCTTCGAGCGACATTTTTTTTGCTCTCGCCACCGGCAGGGCAAGCCGACGCAGGCTGGCCTTTTGACAGCGATTGGTTTACCAAGAAACAGCCAGAGGGAAAGGGGTACCATGCGCGAGATCACCAGTTTCAGCAATCCGGCCATCAAGGCGTTGCGCGGTCTGCATGAACGCAAACTCCGCAAACAGGCGGGGCTTTTTCTCGCCGAGGGAACACGCATCGTCACCGAGGCCATGGCCCTGGGTTGGCCGATCCGGACACTGGTCTTCCTCAAAGGCCGCGATGATGACCCGATGATCCGGCCGATGATTGACAGAGCCCGGCAGGATGATGCGGATATCATTGCCGTTCCGGCGGCGGTCCTCGCCAAGATCAGCCGCAAGGACAACCCCCAGATGGTGGTGGCCAGTTTCAGCGAAGCCTGGGCGGATGCCGATACCGCCTTTGCCAGCCGTGATGGCTGCTGGCTGGCCCTCGACCGTATCCGTGATCCGGGAAATCTCGGCACGATCCTGCGCACGGCTGATGCCGTTGGGGCGCATGGGGTCATGCTCATCGGTGATTGCTGTGATGCGTTTTCGGTTGAGGCTGTCCGGGCCAGCATGGGGGCGGTCTTCAATGTCCCGATGCTGCGGCTTGATGAAGCCACATTTATCGCGAAACGCCAGACCTGGCAGGGGGTTGTGCTCGGCACGGCCCTGCCGGCATCGGTCGATTACCGGGAGGCCCGCTGGACCGAGCCCTTGCTGCTGATGATGGGCAATGAACAGGCCGGGCTGACCCCGGGGCTGATGGAGACTGCTGACCAGTTGATCCGGATGCCGATGCTGGGGCGGTCGGATTCACTCAATCTGGCGGTGGCGACCGGGATCAGTCTTTATGAATGGCGCCGTCACCAGCCTGCCAGCGGGCAAAAATAGCCTGGCCGAGTCGGTACTGCCGGTCGGTTGCCTCGCGCACGGCCAGCTCACCTGATGTCACCGTGCCGCCATGATTGCCGAGCGCTGTTTCCATGGCATGATGCAGGCTGAGAAAAGAACTGCGGATGGCGTAGGAGGTCAGCACAACGAACAGCGCATCTTCGGCAAGGATCGTGCTGATTTCCGAAAGCAGGGGGGTGATGTCCTCCTCAAAGCGCCAGACCTCGCCCTTGACGCCGCGACCGTATTTGGGCGGATCAAGGATGACGCCGTGGTAACGCCGCCCCCGTCGTGCCTCGCGGGCAACAAAACGGCGGGCATCTTCGGTGATGTAGCGGATCGGGCTGTCGGTCATTTCGGCTTCATCACGGTTGCTGAACGCCTGGGTGATGGCTTTCTTGGATGAATCGACATGAGTCACTTCCGCCCCGGCCCGGGCTGCATGAAGGCTGGCAACGCCGGTATAGCCAAACAGGTTCAGCACCAGCGGCGCGGCTCCCCCGGCGGCAAGCCGGTCGGTGATCAGTGCCTCGCACCATTGCCAGTGGGCTGCCTGTTCCGGGAAAAACCCGAGATGCCGGAATGGTGTCGGCATCGCCCGGAAGGGCAGGCCGTCATAGCGGACTGTCCAGGTTTCCGGCAGCCCGGGGCGAAGGTTCCATTTGCCGGCCTCGCTGTCGTCGCGTTCCCGGCCGGCGGCGCTTGAGACAAATTCCCCATCGGCTGTTTTCCAGGTTGCCTCATCGAGGACCGGAGGCCAGATCGCCTGTGCCTCGGGGCGGATGAAACGGAACGGGCCGACCTGTTCAAGCTTGCGTCCGGCACCGCTGTCGAGCAGCTGATAATCGTGCCAGTTGGCGGCTTCGAGAATAAGAGGGGCAGAAAATGCGGGCGAGCCTGTCATCGCGGGTGATCCTTTCCAGTGATGATCATAATCACCCGAATCAAAAAAAGCACCACTCGTTTCCGAGTGGTGCCAGTTGGGGAGGATCAATACCTTCACTATACGGGTGAATAAGTTAATTTTTCGTTAACACTTAGGCAAAAAATGACGAAAAATACTGTTTTCACGAAATTGTGAATATTAATCTTTTACTAACCCCATAAGGAGGCCGAGGCTGGTCACTGTTTCTGTCATCATTCCGGCATTCAAGGCCGGGGCCACCATCACGGCAGCACTTGAAAGCCTTGTGGCCCAGGGGCTCAACCCGCCGCAGCTCGAGGTCATCATCGCTGCTGATGATGGCCGCGATTACGGCGGTCTGCGGTCGGTCTGGCCCAACCTGCGGCTGGCCCCGCGCACGGCATACCGGTCAGGCCCCGGGGCGACCCGTAACCGCGGGCTGGCGATGGCGCGCGGTCATTTCATCGGGTTCCTCGATGCTGATGATTGCTGGTCTCCCGGTTATCTTGCGGCGCTGCTGCCGCTGGCCCGCCAACAGGGTCTGGCTTTTGCCCCGGGACGGGTCTGCCAGCAGGACGGGCGTTGCGTGGCCCGGCTTGGCCCACAAGGGGGCTGGCTTGGTCTGGCTGATTTCGGTACCTGGCCGGGCTCGTTCCACCCGCTGGTAATGGCCGGGATCAGCCCGGGCTTTGATGACGGCCCGGCACAGGATGTTCTCCACGCGATGCGGCTGTTGGCCTGGGCTGGAGGCCGGGCCCCCCTGGCCCGGGATGCGTTCTATCAGATCAACCTGCGCCATGGCAGCGTCACCGCAGGGGCGGATTTTGCCCATCGGATCGATCGTCGCTATCGCCAGATGATCACCGCATTCCCCCACCCGGCGGGGCGTCGGGCTTTTGCCGAACGCCGCCGCTGGAACAGGCGCTGGCAGCACGCCAGCGGCCATAAAGACGGATTTTATGGATATTTTTCCCAAGAATTTTCTAAAAAATAAAAAAATATTCTATCTATGCAGATTAATTTTCCGCTCTTGAGGAAAATATTTTATAGTTGCGGCGACCAGATTTTCTTCCGGGAGGTGAAGATGGCCCTCGACAGCACGGATATCCGTATTCTCGACATTCTCCAGCAGGATGCCAGCCTGCCCGTTTCCGATATTGCCGGGCGGGTCGGTCTTTCCGTGACGCCATGCTGGCGGCGTATCCAGCGGCTTGAAGAACAGGGGGTGATCCGGCGGCGGGTGGCCCTCCTTAATCCGGAAAAACTGGGGGCGGGGATTTCGGTCTTCGTTGCGATCCGCACCAACCAGCACAATGCTGACTGGCTTGAGACATTTGCCTCGGTGGTGGCCAATATGCCGGAGGTTGTGGAATTCTACCGGATGAGCGGCGATGTCGATTATCTGCTGCGCGTCGTCGTGGCTGATATGCCGCATTACGATGCCTTCTACAAGAAGCTGATCAGTCGGGTCAAACTGACCGATGTATCCTCATCCTTTGCCATGGAGCAGATCAAGTACACAACAGCCCTGCCGTTGCCAAGCACAGAGCCACGCCCGGGAGCGTCTCAAGGCGGTTGATTTGGCCGTCATAATCATTAATCATGGGCGTCCAATGAGTTAATGGAGACGAAGCCCATGTCCGTATACAAGAATATGATTGCCGGTGAATTTGTTGATGGCGATGCAGGCAGTCAGCCTGTCTTCAACCCCGCCACCGGAGAAGAGACAGCCACTGTGATGCTGTCCGGTGCGGCGGTTGTTGATCAGGCAGTGGCAGCAGCCAAGGCGGCTCTTCCGGAATGGGCGAATACCCCGCCGCTGAAACGGGCGCGGATCATGTTTAAATATAAAGCCCTGCTCGAGGAGAATATCGATGCCCTCGCCGAGGCGATCTCCACCCAGCACGGCAAGACACGCGAAGATGCCCGCGGGGAAGTCATCCGCGGCATTGAGGTGGTCGAGTTTGCCTGCGGTATCCCGCATCTTCTGCGTGGTGACTACACCCGCAATGTCGGCCCGGCGATTGACAGTTATTCTGACCGCCAGCCGCTTGGTGTTGTTGCCGGGATCACCCCGTTCAACTTTCCGGCCATGGTGCCGATGTGGATGTTCCCGATGGCGATTGCCTGCGGCAACACCTTTATCCTGAAGCCGTCTGAACGCGACCCGGCAGCGCCGCAACTGGCGGTCGAATTGTTCCACGAGGCCGGTCTGCCAAAGGGTGTCATGAATATTGTCAATGGTGGCAAGGATGCTGTCGATGCGATCCTGGGCCATCCTGATATCAAGGCGGTCTCCTTTGTCGGGTCGACGCCGATTGCCGAATATGTCTACAAGACCGGGACAGCCAACAGCAAGCGCGTGCAGGCCCTGGGCGGTGCCAAGAACCACATGGTGATCATGCCTGATGCGGATATGGATCAGGCTGTCGATGCCCTGATGGGGGCTGGCTATGGCTCCGCCGGCGAACGCTGCATGGCGATCTCGGTGGCGGTTCCGGTGGGTGAAGAAACCGCCGACAGGCTTGTCGAAAAACTCGCCCCCCGGGTGAGCGGCATCAAGATTGGCCCCTGGGATGATCCGGAAGCGGAAATGGGCCCGCTGATCACCCGTGATGCTTTTGACAGGGTGTCGGGCTATATCGATGCCGGTGTCAAGGAAGGCGCGGATCTGGTGGTCGATGGCCGTGGTTTCAGCCTGCAGGGCTATGAAGACGGCTATTTCATCGGCGGCAGCCTGTTTGACAAGGTCACCACCGATATGTCGATCTACCGCGAGGAAATTTTCGGCCCTGTGCTGAGTGTTGTCCGTGCCGACAGTTTCGATACGGCGGTCACCATGATCAACGAGCACGAATACGGCAACGGGACGGCAATCTTCACCCGTGATGGTGATGCTGCCCGTACCTTTGCCGACGGGATCGAGGTCGGCATGGTCGGTGTCAATGTGCCGATCCCGGTGCCGGTGGCGTATCATTCCTTTGGCGGCTGGAAGCGGTCGCTGTTCGGGGATCATTCCAGCTACGGGATGGAAGGGGTGCGGTTCTATACCCGCCTGAAGACAGTCACCTCACGCTGGCCGACGGGCATCCGTTCCGGGGCACAGTTCAACTTCCCCCTCAACAACTAGTATCAATAGATCTGACAGTCAGGCCTGGCGGAGCGCATCGCGCACCGCCTCCCTGGCGATGCGGTCAATGGATTGTGCCATTTCATCATGAACGATGGACTTGATGGCATGGGCCATGGTTGTACCGATCATCATGGCCTGATCATCGGTGTCATCAGCAGTTGGGAGCATTGTTGATGCTGCCGTGATGTCCTCGCCATGATCGCCCAGGGTAATGTCTTCGGTTATGTCCGGGGTAATGTCCGGGGCAATATCCGAAGCAATGTCTTCAGGGGAGGCATCGGCCGTGAAATCATCAGCCGTGATCGGGCTTTCCCCAATCGCACCGAAGGACCCGGGGTTGAATGCGGCAGCCGCGGCCGCGGCATCATCGGTCTCGGCGGGGGTTGCGATGATCGCGTCGATCGCCGCATCCAGATTGTCATCCATTTCAGATGAGGCCGCCTCGGCAGGTGCGGCAGGCTCAAGGGCATCAATTGCCTTGGCCAGCGAGGCCTCAAGGCTGTCAGCATCAGGCTCTGTTGCAGGTGCGGCTTGCGCTTCCGGTGCGGGCTCAACAGGTTCCGCTGCGGCGGTATCAGCAGTGATATCCGGGGTAATATCCGGGGTAATATCTGGGGTGATTTCCGCGGTGGGTTCAGCGGCGGCTTCGGCGACATTCTTGAAGATCATGAAACCCCCGTCCTCGATGATTTTCCCGCTCACCGGAGCGGCGGCGGCTTCTGTCTCAGTCGGAAGTTCTGCTGGGGTTTCGGCCGGAACTGCTGCCGTTTCATCGACAGGCTGCCCCTTGCGGGCATTGAGTTTGTCCTTGAAGGACCCGGCTTTGTGATCAGCCCCGGTATGCCTGTCATCCATGGCCATGGTCATGCCCCGTTAACACCATCTGCCCCATCATAGCGGAATTGCCGCGAATCGCAAGAAAACTAGAAGTCCATGGCTTTTATTGGCAGTTTTTCAGGAACTCAAAGGTGTTGATCGTGGTGCGTTTGGTCAGCACCCGGCGGAGGTCGGCTGACAGCCCGCCATACTCGATGATGAAGCCATTGGCCTGATCGTAGCTGCTGTCATCGTTCCATTCCCCGTCGACATAGGTTTTCAGGTAATCCTGTTCCGGGAAATCGGTACCGGAAGTGGTCCAGTTGTTGGGCTGGTTGTCGGCCCAGTTGAGGTAACTTTCGGGGATCACATGATCGGTCACATCAGGCGGGTCGAAGGCGGAAAAAGCACTGCCCTCGCCACTGCCGAAATAGAGCGCCTGCCCGGCTCCGCCGTTATGATCCTGATAACCGGTATCCGAAGACGACCATTCGCCCTCGGGGCCGGTGACCCAGTACCAGTATCCTTCCCCGGCCGTGTCTCTCGAATTGTATTTGCCATAGGGCCCGGCTGCGATGTCGGTATTGGTGGTGGGGCTGCCGCAGCTGTTGTCACGCTCACATTCCCGGTCAGAGGCCCCGATCCACCCCCAGGCCCCGGCGATGCGGTTCTCGGTACAGGTAAACTCGGCGGCAGTGGTGATCGTCGCCAGATAGCCTTTGAGACCAAACTTGGCATAGGCATCGGTCTCCGCCAGCGCCCGGGCATCTTCCCAGTCGGCAAGACACTGGTTGTAGGCGGTGGCCTCATTGCCGGTTGTCTCGTGGCAGGCATAATCGCTGCCGAGATCATCGAAGGAGACGAAATCGAAATAGTGATAGCAGGTCTCGTCGTTATCATCGAAATCATCATTGCTGATATTGCGGCAGGCGAGATGGTTGTCGATCCGGCACGGGATCATGCCGCCCAGCGAAAACAGAAACGATTTTTCGGCGGTGTAGGTCTGGCTGGAATTGCTGTAGGTGATGTTGCGGAAGACCTTTTCCCAATCCTCAAGGCTGTGGGTGGTGGCCAGGTTCGGGCTGGTGCAGTTGTCGCCGGTGGAGGTGCAGACACGCATCACCCCGGTATCGGGCACGAATTCGGCGGTGATGTCATCCCAGATTGCCGTGCCCTCTGCCTTGATGTCCTTGAAAGTGTAAAAGGTGACGTTGTCGCCGTTGATCGTCACAGTGGTGGGGCCTGTGCGGGTGGCATCAAAGAAGGTCAGTTCGTCCTTGCCGGTCTCGAAATCCTCATCATCGATCCGCACCACGGCTTCGGCAACAGCATCACCGCCGGTGTTGAAACCGGCCATGCTCGGGGCGATCTTGCACAACTCGCTGCTGTCGAGCCCTTGCCCGGCGAGAATGAAATTGGAATTGCCGACACTCACCTGACGTTCACCGATGGCGGTGGCGACTTCGGCATTGATGCTGACAACCCCATCATCAAGGCTGAAAGCCGTATCGGCAGTGATCAGCCAGTCGCTCTCATCGGATCGAGACCAGCCGCCCGATGCTGCCGGGGCGAAACAGCGGTCGGTGGTCTCATTGTCGGTTGTATCAATATATTCAAGCGACCACAGGTGGCTGAAGGCCGGGTTTTCCGGGCTGTCCGAAAAACCGTAACTCACCTTGCGGGCAAAACTCCGGTTCAGTGTCGTGAACCCGGGGTCGCTGAAAGCGGTGATGCTGTGGTTGTCGGGGGCGGTATCGGTGATGCTGTCGGCGAGGGCAATCTCGATGGCAAGATCATCGCGGCCGACGGCATTCGTGGACAGGACTTCCGGCCAGATATCGCCTGAGGCCAGTGCCCGTTCCCAAACCTTGATGCTCGCCAGCTGGCCGATAAACCCGTCACCGCCATCACTGCTGCTGCCGATGGTGAGGGCGGTGGTGGCATTGTCGGTGGCAACCGACACATCAGTCATGCTCGAGGGCGTCAGGCTGTCGGCGATGCCGTTGACATAGACCGAAAGCGTCGAGGCGGAAAAATTATCGCTGCTGCTGTTATCAAAGCGAACAAGGATATGATTCCAGTTGCCGTCGACAACATCGGTGGATGCAGTGATCACCTTGTCGTCGATATCGACGGCAATCGCCCCGGTCGAAGAGGTGGTGTAGACCCGCCAGCGTTCACCCGAAGCCTCATCACCAAAATCGATGATTGTCCGGTCCGCCTGCTGATCCGACTGGACCATCCAGAACCCGATGCTGCGCGGGTGGCTTCCCGCCACGCCTTTATAGGACGCAATGCTGAGGCTGCTATTGCCATCAAAGTCGAGCCCTGAGCGGCTGGTTTTCTCGCGGGTGGTGGCGATGGCGCATTGCTGGCCGTCTGTGCCTGTCACCACCGCGACCTTGTCAGCCTTGCTGAGGGTTGACCGCACCGGATTAATGGCGGTGGTGGAAGTCGCGCGCAATTCGGCCACTGACCGGGCCTCGATGCTGCTGGTGAGGAAGAAGTTATAGGCTGATGCGATGCCGATCCCGATCAACCCGAGCAGGGTCATGTAGATGAGCAATTCAATGAGCGTAAAGCCGGGTCTGGACATCAATGACGCTTCCGCAACAGCATAAATTCGACTAGGGTGATCATAGTCTGTTGTCAGGGCAGGGTAAATGGCCACCATCGATCAAAAAAGCCGGATCTTGTCATCTCCACGTTTGGGTGGTGAACCCGGTTTCGCACTGGTGGCGGTGCTCGTGCTGACCATGCTGATCCTTGCGCTGGTGCCGATGATGCTCACGCTCAACCGTGAAAATATCGCCTCTGTCCAGGGGGATCAGATCAGGGCCCGGGTCAGCGAGCAGGCCCGCCAGATGTTCATGATCGGCCACGCCACCATGCAGATGAATGCCGGTCTTCCCCTTGGCTGGCAGCAGGCGAGCACTGCCGCCAGCGATGCAGTGGGCACCCTTGTCAGCTGTTCCGGCCTTCTCGATCGTGCGGATGAGACCTGGAACACGGCTGATGCGCGGCTTAGTGTGATCACCATCGATAATGCCACTGCTCCAATAGACGGCACGAGGCTGGCGGTCGGGGTCTACCGGTCAGGTTATGGTGAGGTGGCGTATGAACGCTATACGGTGCTCGGCTGTGCCATTTCCGATGCCCCGAATTCACAAGGGGCGGCGATGCGCGGTGAATTTGCCTATTCCGGCCAGCGTATGCTGCTGCTCGGGCTTGAAGCCAACGGCAGCTGATCA
>JBMHCY010000095.1:0-60923 GCA_049889655.1 Puniceispirillales bacterium (SeqCode) | reverse complement strand
ACCGAAACCCGCATGATCCCGTCCATCCGCTCATCAAGGGCGGAGCCGAAGATGATCGTGGCTTCCGGATCAACCTCGCGACGGATATGGTTGGCTGCTTCATCGACCTCGAACAGAGTCATGTCAGACCCGCCGGTGATGTTGATCAGCACGGCCTGAGCCCCCTTCATGGTGGTTTCGTCAAGCAGCGGGTTGTTGATTGCAGCCTCGGCAGCGTTGGCCGCCCGGTTTTCGCCCGATGCTTCGCCTGTCCCCATCATGGCCTTGCCCATCTCGGACATGACGGCACGGATATCGGCAAAATCGAGGTTGATCAGCCCAGGCTTGATCATCAGGTCAGTGACCCCGCAAACGCCCTGATGCAGGACTTCATCCGCCATCGCGAAGGCATCGGCGAAAGTTGTCCGCTCATTGGCGAGCCGGAACAGGTTCTGGTTCGGGATGATGATCAGCGTGTCGACATAGGCCTGGAGTTCTTCGATCCCTGAATTGGCCTGCTTCATCCGGATGCCGCCTTCGAAATCAAAAGGCTTGGTGACAACGCCAACGGTCAGGATACCGCGCTCGCGGGCAGCCTTGGCGATGACCGGGGCAGCCCCCGTGCCGGTACCGCCGCCCATACCGGCGGTGATGAACACCATATGGCTGTCGGCCAGTTCGGCGAGGATATCATCGATGCTTTCCTCGGCAGCGATGCGGCCAATCTCTGGCTTTGAGCCTGCACCCAGCCCCTGGGTGTGCTGGCGACCAAGCTGGATCTTCCTCTCGGCGAGAGAGCTGGCCAGTGCCTGGCCATCGGTATTGGCGACGAGAAAATCAACGCCCTCAAGCTGGGCAGTGATCATATTGTTGACGGCATTGCCGCCAGCCCCGCCGACACCGATCACGGTGATCTTGGGGCGCAGTTCCTGGGTTGTTGTCGGAACAGATATATTGAGAGTCATGGCATGATCTCCTTTTCAAAAGGGCCCGGTCCATTGCAGGCAATTGACCGAACCGGATGGTGGTGACGGGCGGCACCGTTGATCCGAAAAGCCCGTACAACCGAGGTGAACCCCCGGTATTCCTGTCTGCGGTGAAAACGCTGATTGTTGTCGCGTGGCAGCATTGTCTCCCTCAGATATGCTCGTTGAACCATTCGCCGATCCGGCCGAGAACGCCGGTTTTGCGCGGCAGTGCCGCCTCGGGTTTTGGTTCACGTTCAAATTCGACGCTGGCATAGCGCAGCAATCCGGCTGTTGTGGTGAAGGCCGGGCCGCGGGTCGGGTCGGCCATTCCGGCCATGCCCATCGGCTTGCCGATCCGCACCGTCCGGCCGAACAGTGTGTTGAGATAGTCTTCGATGCCGGTGATCTGCGCCGCGCCGCCGGTGAGCACGACACGCTGGCCTGCGGCTGCGCTGAACCCTGACCGTTCCAGCGGTTTCAGCAGCAATTCGAAAATTTCCTCAATCCGCGGCCGGATGATCTCACCCAGCAGCCCGATATCGATCTGCTGGGGGTTCTGGTTTGAATCATCACCGATCTGCGGCAGGGTGATGAGCTTGTCGCTGTCACCGATGGCTGTCAGCACGCTGCCGTGGAGCGTCTTGATCCGCTCGGCTTCCTCCATCGGTGTGGAAACGATGCGGGCAATATCGGAGGTGACGTGCGCGCCGCCGAACGGGACCGAGTTCACGTAAACAAGATGACCTTCCATGAAGATGGCAATGCTGGTGACACCGGCCCCCATTTCAATGATCGTCGCCCCGAGGTCCTTTTCATCCTCAACAAGCGCGGTCAGCCCCGAGGCATAGGCGCTTGCAACAAAGCATTCGACCTGCAGGTGGTTCATCTCGACAACCGTTTTCAGGTTTTCCAGCGTGCTGGTCGCGGCGGTAATAACCGCCATGTCGACGCCAAGTTTTTGGCCCTGCATCCCGAACGGATCACGGATACCGCGGACGCCATCAAGGGTGTACTGAAGCGGCAGGCGATGCAGGACGGAACGGCCGTCTTCGGCATCGCGTTCCATGGCTTTCCGCAACAGCCGGGCAATATCACGCTCGCCGACCCGGCCTTCGGGCAGGGAGATCTCGTCCTTCTGCATGATCGATTTCTGGTTGCCGCCACTGATCGACACGGCCAGCCGTTCGATTTCAAGCCCAGCCATGCGTTCGGCCGCGGCCACGGCTTCGGCGACAGCATCACGCAGGCTCTCGAGATCAATCACCTCGCCGCTACGCATCCCGGCTGAGGCATACTGGCCGCTGCCTGTCACCACCGGCCCGGCCTGGCCATCGTTCTGGGCAATGAAGCAGGCCACTTTATTGGACCCGATATCAAGCCCGGCGATGACCTTGGATCGCTGCTTGGAAGGCTTTCGCAGGACAGGTTTGCGGTGTTCCCGTGTCATGTATTGTTCCCTCTCTGGCTGGCATGGGATGAACGGATGACCAGTTTCTCGGGTATCCGCAGATCAATATTGATAATGTCGCGACTGGTCAGATGGCGTGTTCTGTCCATGGCGGCGAGTTTTGACCAGGCCTTGCCCGGTTCCATTTCCGGCAACTGCACACGGATATTGTTCCGCAGATAGACATCCCAGCGGCGGTCGGATTGATAGGTCAGCGACCAGACCTGAGCAAAGAGATCACTTTCCTGCTTGAGCAACTCAAGCATGGCCATGGCCTTTGCCGGGGCATTGCGCCCCTTGATCACCGGCAGATGGGTGAAGGCCTCAACCGCGACCCCCTCGATCACCGCGCCGCTGCGGTCGATCACATGATGGCCGCGGTCATCCTGATAAAGGGCAAGGGCGACGCGTTCATCAAGAGTGACGATAAGCGTTGCCGGCAGCTGCCGTTCCACCCGCGCCGCCTTGATCCAGCCGAGGCTGGTGACGCGCTCATGGATGGCATCGAGATCAGCGGCATAGATCGGGCTGTACCAGGGCGTGGCGATGGCTTGTTCAAGGGCTTTCTTGTCAGTGTTGAGCCTGCCCTTGATCTCGATGCGTTCGATCCGCAGCCCGGCTTCGGCAGAAAGCTGCACTGCCCGGGCATGGATCACATCCTGCCACAGCCAGCCGCCATAGGCACCGAGGCCGACAGCCACAACAGCCGCCCCGATCAGGACGCGGCGCACCGGGGGGAATTGATGCAGGCGGCGCTTCTTTTCAGGCGATGTGCGGTACTTGTTCAGTCGCATTGCGCCGCCTCCAAGAGGATACTGACCAGATTGACCATCGAAATGTCGCAATGGGCGGCCTGTTCCGGAACAAGCGAGGTGGTTGTCATCCCGGGCTGGGTGTTGATCTCCAGCATATAGAGAATGTCGTTTGCATCATCCCAGCGGAAATCTGAGCGGCTCACCCCGCGGCAGCCGAGCCCGTCATGGGCGATGCTGGCCCATTCCATGCAAAGATCGGCAACAGCAGAGGGGATTTTCGCCGGCAGTTCATGGCTGGAGCCGCCATGGCTGTATTTGGCGTCATAATCATAGAAACGGTTTGACTGGCTGATCTCGGTCACCGTCAGGGGTTCGCCCTCGAGCACGGCGACGGTCAGCTCACGCCCGGGGATGAGCGGCTCTGCCATCAGGTCAGTGCCTTCGGCCCAGGTGCTGTAGGGCGGAATATCGGCAGGGCTTTCGGCCAGAACAACACCGATGCTGCTGCCGTCATTGCGCGGCTTGATCACCACCGGCCCGCCGTGATCAACCATGATGCTGTCATCATCGATGACCATCTCCAGATCATCGGGGAAGCGGATACCGAGGGGGGCAAGGGCGTTTTTCGTGGCCGGTTTGTCCATGGCGATCGATGACGCCAGCAGGCCGCTATGGGTATAGGGGATCTGCATCAGGTTGAGCAGACCCTGAATGTTGCCGTCTTCGCCCATCTGGCCGTGCAGGGCATTGAACACCCGTGCCGGTTTAAGGGTGATCAGTTTTTCCGGCAGGTTGCGGTCGACCTCAAGCAGATCGGCCTGCCACCCGCCGGCGAGGGCGGCCTCGTGGCAGGCTTTCCCCGATGCCCGGGAAACTTCGGCTTCGGCAGTCCAGCCCCCCATCAGGACAAGGGTCAGGTCACTGGCCTTGGTCATCTGCCCCTCCATCCTCTTTGTTGCCGACACGGCGGATTTCCCAGCGCAGGTCAACACCGCTCTTGGCCGCGACCGACTGGCGTACCGTCTCGCCAAGGGTTTCGATCTCGGTCGCCGTCGCACCGCCGGTATTGATGAGAAAATTGCAGTGCTTTTCCGATACCATCGCCGCCCCGACCGCAAGCCCCCGGCAGCCGGCGGCATCAATCAGCTGCCAGGCCTTGCCGCCATCAGGGTTGGCAAAGGTGGAACCGCCTGTCCGCATCCCCGTGGGCTGGGAATCAGCCCGGCTGCTGACAATCTCTTTCATGCGGGCACGGATGGCGTCAGTCTCACCGGCATGGCCGCGCAACCGGGCCGACGTGAAGACCCAGTCGAGCGGGGCATCGCTGTGGCGATAGGCCATGCCCATCTCTGCCGGGGTGGCGGTGTGGATCGTGCCGCTGCGGTCAACAGCCGTGGCTTCAATGACAACATCCTTGAACTCGCTGCCATAAGCCCCGGCATTCATCCGCAGGCCGCCGCCGATGGTTCCCGGAATACCGATCAGGAACTCGAGCCCGGCAATAGTGTTGCGGGCGGCGATGCGGGCGCATTCGGCATCGTGCAGCCCGGCCCCGACGATCAGGTCATGGCCATCCGCCTCGGCGGTGTTCATGTGCTTGACCATATTGATGACAACACCGCTGATGCCGCCATCACGAACCAGCAGGTTCGACCCGGCCCCCACCGGATAGACAGGGATGTCCCGGGGCAGGGCTTTCATGAACGCGGCCAGATCAGCTTCATCCGCCGGGCTGAACATCACCTCGGCCGCCCCGCCAACACCAAACCAGGTATGGCGATCCATGCTGACCATGGTCTCGATCTCGCCCCGGACGTCCGGCATCTGTTCGCGTGTCAGCATCATGCGTTCTTCCTTTTGCTGATGAGCGCGTCCATCTGGTCAGGCAGATCCGCTGCCCAGCGGGTGCTGCTGCCGGCCCCTAGGCAGATCACAAGATCGCCGGGACGGCCGATCGCCAGTACCTGTTCGGCCAGTGTTTCCGGGCTTTCCAGTGCTTCCGGACCCGGGTGGCCATGGGCCATCAGCCCGTTGACAAGAGCGTTTTTATCAACACCGTCGAGGGGTTCTTCCCCGGCGGCAAAGACATCGGCAACGAGCACCGCATCGGCATCGTTGAAACAGCCGCAGAAATCCACAAACAGGTCCTTGAGGCGTGAATAGCGGTGTGGCTGGACAACGGCGATCACCTTGTTTTCCGGTTTCAGCATCCGGGCGGCGGAAAGGGCGGCCTCGATTTCCACCGGATGATGGCCGTAATCATCGATCACCATGATGCCGCCCGCACTGCCTTTGAATTCAAACCGGCGGCCGACCCCGCGGAAGCGCTGCAGCCCGTCGCGGATCGCGTCTTCCGTGACCCCCATCTCAAGGGCAACGCTGATCGCCGCAAGACAGTTGAGGACGTTGTGTTCACCCAGCATGGGCAGAACAAGCCCGGTGATGATCTCTGTCCCGGCATCGAGGCGGGGCGAGACCGCAACATCAAAGGTCATGCCCTTATCGCTGGCGGCCAGATTGGTGGCCCGCAGATCGGCACTGGCCGAAAGCCCGTAGGTGATCAGCCGCCGTTCGGGAATTTCCGGAATCATCCGCTGAACAACAGGGTGATCAATGCAGAGCGTCGCAAAGCCGTAAAACGGGATTGAGGCAACAAACTGCCGGAACGCCGCTTTCAGGCTGTCGAAATCACCGTGGTGATCAAGATGCTCCGGATCGATATTCGTGACCACTGCAACAGTGGGATTGAGCCGTGAAAAAGAGCCATCGCTCTCATCGGCTTCCACCACCATCCAGTCACTGTCGCCGAGCCGGGCATTGCTGCCCCAGCCGGTGATGATGCCGCCATTGATCACTGTCGGGTCGATCCCGCCGGCATCGAGCAGCGTTGCCACCAGTGACGTGGTGGTGGTCTTGCCATGGGTTCCGGCAATCGCGACGGACCAGCGCAGCCGCATCAATTCGCCCAGCATCTCGGCACGGTGCACAACCGGCAGGAACCGGCGGCGGGCTTCCATGACCTCGGGATTGTCGGGCTTGATGGCGGTGGAGACGACAAGGATCGTCACATCGGCGATATTTTCCGCCTGCTGGCCGATGATGATCCTGATCCCCTTGTCGCGGAGCCGCTGGACATTGACATTCTCGGCCACGTCACTGCCCTGCACATCATAGCCCATATCGTGGAGGATTTCGGCAATGCCGCTCATCCCGATGCCGCCGATACCGGTGAAATGGATACGCCCGATGGAAAGCGGAAGCTGGCTCATGCGGCACCTCTCTTGCTGATCAGGGCAGCGGTATGGTCAGCCAGTATCGTCGCCGCCGGGCCGGGGTCGAGGCGGCGGATGGCGGCAGCGGCACGGCTGAGTTTGTCGGGGCTTTCGACCAGCGCGGCAATGCGCCCGGCCAGTGACCCGGCGCTCATCTCCTGTTCGGGAACACACCAGCCGCCGCCGCTATCGGCGACAGTTCGGGCATTGGCGGTCTGGTGATCGTCCATCGCCCCGGGGAAGGGAACGAGCACGGCCGGGCGGCCGCTCGCCGCCAGTTCGGCAACGCTTGATGCCCCGGCGCGGCTGATCACCAGATGTGACTGCCCGAGCTGGGTCGGCATATCGGTGATGAACGGGTGGAGATCGGCACTAACCCCGGCAGCATCATAGCGTTGGCGGACAGTTTCCATCTGGTCAGCACGCACCTGCTGGGTGACGGCAAGCCGCCCCCGCAGCCCGGCCGGCAGGCGACTGATCGCCTCGGGAACGGTTTCGCCGAATACCTGGGCCCCGAGACTGCCGCCGGTGATCAGCAGCCGGATTTCGCCTTCCGGGCCTGGCGGGGAGTATGCGGGGGCCTGACGGAACGCCGCCCGGACAGGCATTCCGGCGAGGAACACCTTGTTCTGTTCGGCATCGGGGATGTTGCGCGTATCCTGCCAGGAAAGGGCAATTTCACGGGCATGGCGGGCAAGGAAACGATTGGCACGGCCGAAAAAGGCATTCTGTTCATGCAGCACCACCGGCCGCCCCAGTATCGAGCCGACGATCACCGGTGCCACCGCAGGATAACCGCCGAAACCCATCACAGCCCGCGGCCTGTGCCAGAATGCGAGCAATACCGATTGGGCTGCCCCGAGGGCCAGCCGCAGCATCCCCTTGATCCGCTTGAGGCGGCTATCACCGAACGGGCTTGCGGCCAGAATGGTGTGCACCGTCACGCCTTGGGGTGGTGTGGCAATGATCTTGCGGCCGCGCGGGTCGGTGATCAGCACCGGCCGGAACCCTTTTTCGGCGAGTTGTTCGGCGACAGCGACGGCCGGGAAGACGTGCCCGCCGGTACCCCCTGCTGCAAGAAAGACCACGGCTGTCATGCGGGCCTCCCTGCTGGTTGGCCCTGGCGTGTCAGGCCGAGCAGAATGCCGAGGCTGATCCCGGTTGCCAGTAGCGATGATCCGCCGTAGCTGATGAACGGCAGGGTCATCCCCTTGGTCGGCATGATATGGGTTGATGAGGCGATATGGATCGCCGCCTGCATCCCCAGTTGCAGCGAAAGCCCGCCGATGGCGAGGATCAGGAACATGCTGTTGGCGTTCTCAAAAGCATGGTGGAACCCGCGGAACATGATGGTCGCAAACAGCCCGATCAGCAGAATGCAGAAGACAAGGCCAAATTCCTCACCCGCCACAGCAAAGATGAAATCGGCATGGGCATCGGGCAGGTGATACTTGAAAACCCCTTCACCCGGGCCGACACCGAACATCCCGCCATTGGAAAAACTCCGCATGGCGTATTTCGCCTGCATCCCCCCGCCGTCGAGGAACTTTTCCACCCGGGCGGCAACATGGGGCAGGAAGGTATAGGCGGAATAGAACGAAACCGGGGCAATAATGCAGACCAGCAGGATCACCAGTGCCAGCGGCATGCCGGCGAGGAAGATCTGGAAGGCCCAGGTCACGACGATCAGGATCGACATCCCGATATCGGGTTGCAGCACCAGCAGCCCCAGCAGCACGGCCATAACCCCCATGGAGATTTTCCAGCCGGGGAAGTTATTGCCCTCGCGCCAGAGGCTGAGCAGCCAGGCATTGGCCACGATGAAGAACGGTTTTGCAAATTCCGAAGGCTGTATCTTGATCGGGCCGAGGGGGATCCAGCGAGAGGCCCCTTTGACTTCCGGGCCGATGACGATCGACAGCCCGATCAGCAGCAGGGACCCTGCCAGGGCGACCAGCGAGACAATCCTGATCTGCCGGTGGCTGAGCATCGAAAAGCCGACCAGGGCAAGCATCGCGATCACCACGAAAACACCGTGCCGGATGACAAAATGCTGGCTGCTGAGGTTGATCCTCTCTGCCACTGGCGGGCTTGCGGCCATGACGAGAAACACCCCGACAACAGCCAGAATGACAGTCAGCGCGAGCATCCATTTATCAACAGTCCACCACCAGATACCCAGCAGGCTGCGATCATTGCGCGTGAACATCGGCAGCCTCCGTGGCAAGGGTTGTGGCGAGATCGCGGAAAGCCAGGCCGCGTTCTTCGAAATTGCGGAACTGGTCAAAACTGGCCGCCGCCGGAGACAGCAGGATCGTCGCCTCGGCGGCATCGGCACGCCGGGCATCATCAAAGGCTGTGGTGACGGCCTCATCAAGCGTCCCGCAGCGTTTTGCCGGAATATGCCCCGCCAGCGCGGCAGCAAAGCTCTCGGCAGAAGCCCCGATCAGATAGGCGCAGGTCACATTGCCGAGATCATCGATCAGCGGGGCCAGCCCCTCGGCTTTGGCCTCACCCCCGGCGATCCAGTAAATCGCAGGGAAGCTGCGCAAGGCCTGGCGTGCTGCAGCGGCGTTGGTGGCCTTGCTGTCATTGACGAAATGGATCGGCCCGGACCGGGCGACTTCTTCCATCCGATGCGGCAGGCCGGTGAAGGTATCCAGCGCGGCTTCCATGGGGGCGCGGTCAGCCCCGAGAAAGCCAGCGAGTTTGAAAGCAATCGCTGTGTTTTCGATATTATGGGGGCCGGCCAATGCCGGGCAGTTGATGATAATCGGAGCATCACCGGGGCCGATGCGTTCGGCCTGGGCGGTGGCCGCTGTCGCCATGGTGTCGAGTTCATCGCCGCGACCGAGCACGAGCAGCCCTTCCGGGATGACGGCCTTTGCCAGATTGGCCTTGGCCGCGCAATATCCCTGCCAGCCGTCATGGCGATCGAGATGATCTGGTGTGATGTTGATCACCGCCCCGGCATCAAGCCGCAGCCCCGGCGTGGTTTCCAGCTGATACGACGACAGTTCAAGCACCATCACCCCTTCGGGGCCCGGGTCATCGAGGGCGAGCACGGCATGGCCGATATTGCCGCCCACCACCGAGGCGATCCCCGCCGCCTTGAGCATATGATCGAGCAGCAACGCTGTGGTCGATTTGCCGTTGGTTCCGGTAATGCCGATGATCCGTGCCTGCGGCCGGGCCCGCATCAGCACCTCGATATCAGAAATGATGGCCACCCCTTCGGCCTCGGCGCGTGCTGCCGCGGGGTGCGGTTCCGGAAAGCGGTGGGGGATGCCCGGGCTGATCACCAGCGCATCCATTTGCGCCCAGGGCCAGTCCTGCCAGGCGGTTGCCATTGCCCCATCGGGCAGGGCAGGGCTGGCGTGATCATCATGGGCATGGACAACCGCTCCTGCTGCCACCAGCGCAGCCGCACTCGCGAGGCCGGAACGGCCCAGCCCGAGAATGCCAACTGTCTGAAACTGCATGGAAACGGGGATGATCATGCTCTACCTCAGTTTCAGCGTGGCCAGCCCGATGAGGGCGAGAATGACGGAAATGATCCAGAAACGGATGACAATGGTGCTCTCGGCCCAGCCCTTTTTCTCAAAATGATGGTGCAGGGGGGCCATGGCGAAAACGCGCTTGCCGGTGAGTTTGAACGACAGGACCTGAACGATGACGGAGACAGTTTCCAGCACGAACAGCCCGCCGATGATCGCCAGCACCAGTTCATGGCGGGTGGCGACCGAGATCGCCCCCAGCGCTCCACCCAGGGCGAGCGAGCCTGTATCACCCATGAAGACCGATGCAGGCGGGGCGTTGTACCAGAGAAAGCCCAGCCCGGCCCCCACCAGCGCACCGCAAATCACCGCCAGTTCGCCTGTGCCCGGGACATAGTGGATTTGCAGGTAATCGGCAAAGAAACTGTTCCCCACCAGATAGGCGATCAGTGCGAAAGACAGGGCCGTGATGATCACCGGCACAATCGCGAGGCCATCAAGCCCGTCGGTGAGATTGACGGCATTCGAAGCCCCGACCATCACCAGCATCGCAAACGGCACATAGAGCAGCCCCAGCGGCAGCACCACATCCTTCATCGACGGCATGGCCAGGCCGTAGCGCAGCGCATCGGGGGAAAGCTCAACAAAAACAAGGGTAACAGCAAAGCTGGCGAGCAGCTGAAACAGCAGTTTGAGCCGCCCTGACAGGCCTTGAGATGACCGTCTGCGGAGTTTCAGGAAATCATCGGCAAAACCGATGGCCCCGAAGGCCATGGCCAGAAACAGTACCGGCCACAGATAGACGGAACCGAACGGCACCCAAAGCAGGGACGACACCCCGAAGGCGAAGAGTATCAGCAGCCCCCCCATGGTCGGGGTGCCTTTCTTGGCGATGATATGGCTTTCCGGGCCGTCTTCACGGATCGGCTGGCCGTCACCCTGAAGCGATTTCAGCCAGGCGATCATGCGGCTGCCAAAGAGGAAGGAGATGATGAGTGCCGTCATCACCGCCCCGCCTGTCCGGAAGGTCAGGTAGCGGAACAGGTTGAACGGCTGAAAATGGTCGGCGAGGGGGACGAGCAGATCAGGCAGCATGGCTTTCTCCATCGGGTACTGGCGTCTTGGCCAGAAGGGCCTGAACAACGCGTCCGGTTTTCATGCCGTTTGACCCTTTCACCAGCACCAGGTCATCGGCGGCAATCAGATCATGGGCAGTGGTGATGGCCGCCTCGGCATCGGCAACATGAACCAGCCCGGGCATCGCCCCGGCGAGGGTTTCATGGAGCGCTTTCATCTCGGGGCCAAAAAGGATCAGCAGATCAAGCCCGGCCTTACGGATTGTCTCGGCCAGCCCCCGGTGCAGCGTTTCCGCCTGATCACCAAGTTCGAGCATATCCGCGAGGATGGCCACCCGGCGGCCCGGGCGCGGATCACCGGCCAGGGCCGTGATCGCCGCCACCATTGAAGCCGGGCTGGCGTTGTAACTGTCATCGATGAGGGTGAACCGATCCCCCGCCGCTGTCTTTGCCTGATGCTGCTGCCCCCGCCCGGCCATATCCTCAACGGCGGCGAGCGCGGCCAGCCCCGGGGCCGGGTCAAGCCCTTCATGCTGGATAATGGCAAGGCTGAAAAGTGCGGCCCAGGCCCAGTGCGGGGCCATGCGGGCGAGGCTGAAGATCATTCTCTCGCCATTGCAATCAGCGGTGATGCGCAGGCCGTTTTCCACGCGGTCAAGGGCGATGATCCGGTGGCTGGCGGTTTCGGCAAACCCGACACTGAACACTGTTGCCGCCCCCGCTGCCCTGGCCTTGGCGGTGAGCATGGCGGCGTAGTCATCATCGGCGTTGATCATGGCAACACCCCCGGGGACGAGACCATCAAAGATTTCCGCCTTGGCCTCGGCAATCGCATCGAGGCTGTCGAAATGGCCGATATGGCTGGCGGCAATACGGGTGATGATCGCGATATCAGGGGCCACAAGCGGGCTGAGGGCGGCGATCTCACCAGCATGGTTCATGCCCAGTTCAAAAACGCCGAAACGGCTTTCCTGCGGCATCCGGGCGAGGCTTAGCGGTGCCCCGATATGATTGTTGAAATTGCCCTCGGTGGCGTGGCAGGGACCATAGGCCGACAGCACCGCTGCGATCAGTTCTTTCGTGCCGGTTTTGCCGACACTGCCGGTGATCGCGACGCGGCGGGCGTCGCTGCGGGTTCTTGCAGTTTCGGCCAGCTGCTGCATGGCCTCAAGGCAGTCGCTGACAATGATCTGGGGCAGCGGCGTTTCACAGCGGCGGCTGCCGAGCATGGCAGCGGCACCGGCCTCGGCCGCGGCTTCTGCAAAATCATGGCCATCGTGGTGATCGCCGGCCAGCGCGATGAAGAGATCACCCTTCTTGATCTTGCGGCTGTCGATCTGGACGCCGGAAACAGCCCAATCGGCCGCCCCGACGATCGTTCCGCCGGTCACTTTTTTGAGTGCTGCCGCTGTCCAGATCATGCGCGGCCCCCCATGGTGGCGATGAGGCCGCGAACCGTGGCCTCATCACTGAAAGGCAAAGTCTCGGAACCGATCATCTGCTGGGATTCATGGCCTTTGCCGGCAATCAGCAGCACATCACCCTTGCCCAGGCGGCTCAGCCCTTCGGCAATCGCAGCCTTGCGGTCGCCGATATCACTGGCCTCGGGGCAGGCTGTGGTGATCGCCTTGCGGATCACGGCCGGGTCCTCGCTGCGGGGGTTGTCATCCGTAACGATGGTGAAATCCGCGAGGTCGGCGGCGACCTTGCCCATCTCCGCCCGTTTGCCCTTGTCGCGGTCTCCGCCGCAGCCGAACACCACCCCGAGCTGGCCGGATGTCTCCGGCCGTAGGCTTTTGAGGGCGGTCGCCAGCGCATCGGGGGTATGGGCGTAATCGATCACCGCAATCCCGCCTCTGGGATGGCCGTGGATGGCATCCATCCGTCCCGGGGCAGAGCGCAGATAGGGCAGGGAGAGCAGGGCGAAATCAAGTTCCACCCCACCGGCATGGACCATCGCCGCAGCGAGAATGGCGTTATCAGCCTGAAAACTGCCGTTAAGGGCCAGGGGCAGGGCATAGTTGCGGCCATAGGCGGAGACACTGACCGTCATGCATTCACCGGCAGAATTGACGGCTGTGATCCGGATATCGGCATCCTCGGCATGGCCGACGGTGATGACATGGATATCGCGGGGGCTGATCATCTCCACCAGGCGGCGGCCATAGGGGCAGTCGATGCCGATGACAGCCACCCCGCCATCACGCAGCAGGGTGGTGAATAGCCGTGCCTTGGCCAGAAAATACGCTTCCATATCGGGGTGGTGATCGAGATGATCGCGGCTGAGATGCGTGAACCCGGCGACATGGACACGAATACCGTCAAGCCGGTGTTGTTCAAGCCCGTGGGATGAGGCTTCCATGGCCACAGCGGTCACCCCGTGGCCAGCCAGTTCGTCCAGAACCTGATGCAGATCAAGGGCATCGGGGGTGGTGAGCCCTGAAACACGCATCCCGGGCGGGGTGTCGCCCCTGATCCCGAGGGTACCGATGCTCGCTGCCCGCCAGCCCTGGCGCTGCCAGATCAGGCGGATGAACTCGGCGGTGCTGGTCTTGCCATTGGTGCCGGTGACAGCCGCCACGACCGTCGGCTGACCGGGGTTGAGGCGTGCCGCTATGTGGGCGAGGCTCTCGCGGGTATTGGCGGCTTGCAGCACTGGGATCTTGGCTTTGACGGGGGAGGCATCCGCATCAATGAGAACCGCTGCTGCCCCGGCCTTGATGGCATCGGCAATAAAATCATGGCCGTCAACATGGGTGCCGCGGATGGCGACAAACAGATCCCCCGCCTGCACCGCGCGTGAATCGCAGGTCACGCCGGTGATCGGCGTGGCGGCGACAGCCTTGTCGCATTGCGGGATGAGGTCACTGAGAAACATTCTTCACTTCCGGCTCAAGGTTAGGCAGTTTGATATCAAGAATCTGGCTGATTTCAGGCGATTTTTCGTCCACAGGATGAACCCCGAGCAACGGTGCGGCGCGGCTCACAAAACGCCGTACAGCCGGGGCGGCCACCCAGCCGCCGGTGGCCCAGCCATGGCTGAATTTCTGGCCCTTCGGGGCATCGACCATCACCATCACCACATAGCGGGGGTCATGGGCGGGGAAAATGCCGGCAAAGGTGGTGATATTGACCTTGCGGTTGTAGCCGCTGGTGCTGTTGATCTTCTCGGATGTGCCGGTCTTGCCGCCGACAGCATAGCCCGGGGCGTTGGCCTTTTTGCCGGTACCGCGGCGATGCGTCACCACCCGCCGCATGATCGGGCGGATCATCCGGGCGGTCTTCTCGTCGAACACCTGTTCCTCAACGCTGTCCTGATGCCCGCCCTTGATCAGGGACGGCTGGATGCGCCGCCCCGTGCCGACGGTCGTGGCAATCGCCGAGACAAGATGAACAGGGGTTACGGAAAGTCCGTAACCATATGAAATGGTGATGATTTCGGCTCTTTTCCAGCGTTTTGGGGTGATCGGATCAGCGCTTTCCGGCAGCCCGATATCAAGCCTGTCCATCAGCCCCAGGGCCTTGATGTAATGCTGCTGGATTTCGGCCCCCATGCGGTCAGCAATGCGCCCCGACCCCTTGTTGGACGACACCACCATGACCTCGGCCACATTGAGCGGCCGTTTTTCGGGGTGATGGTCACGGATCGAAAACCGTCCCACCCGCAGGGGGCTGACCACATCGATCATGTCAGTGGCGGCAAAGATACCGCTGTCCAGCGCCATGGCGGTGTTGAAGATCTTGAAGGTCGATCCCAGTTCATAGACACCCTTGGAGGCGCGGTTGAACCGGGCATCGGCATCGGCACTGCCGAGGAAATTGGCATCGTAATCCGGCAGCGAGACCATGGCGACGATCTCACCGGTATGGGCATCGAGCACCACCCCGGCCCCGCCGATGGCTTCAAAGCGTTCGATCTGATGCTCGATTTCCTCGCGCAGGATCGACTGGACGGCAATATCGACCGACAGGGTGAGATCATCACCACGGGCAAGGATCTCATCAAAGCCTGCCTCAACCCCGGCGATGCCCTTGCCATCCTTGTTGACACCGCCAAGCAGATGCGCGGCCTCGTTCAGGAAGGGATAGGAGCGGATCGGCCGCTGGCGGGCGTAGACGCCGACAATTCCGGCCTCAAGAACGCTGGCATAGGTGGCGGATGAGATTTTCCAGTCGAGTTCGACATACCGTGATTTGCGTTTCAGCCGTTTGAGAATCTCGGCTTCGGTCAGATGCGGCAGCAGCGGATCAAGCGCCTCGGCGGCGGCACGCGGGTTCATCACCCGTGCCGGGTCGGCGTAGAGTTCCCATGCCGGAAAGGACGTCGCCAGCACCCGGCCCTTGCTGTCGTAAATCTTGCCGCGCAGCACTGTTTCCGGTTTCTCGGCTACCTTGTCCGGGGTGATCGGCTGGACCATGGCCAGCGAGGCGACCTGCACCGACAGGATCAGCATCACCGCCACCGCCGAGGCCGTCGCAAACCAGAGCCGGTTCTGCGCCACCTTGCCCGGTTCGGCCGATGGCAGGCGGCAGTGTTTGATCATGAAGGCCAGCAAGCGTGCTGTCATTCCGCACCCCCGTCGCTGATCCGGAACAGCCCTGTGGCTTTGCTGCTTTCAGGCGTGAAATCGGCATTGCTGATGCTGTCGAGCGAGAGTATCCGGGCCGGTTCGATCGGGGCGAAAGACAGCAGATCACGGGACAGCTGCTCGATCCGGGACGGCCGGGTCAGGTAGGCCCAGTCCGCTTCAAGCACCATGATCCGGTTTTCCTCTGTCTGGATGCGTGCCTTGAGGCTGTCGAGGCGTTCTTCTTTGGTGATGACCTCGGATTTGATCCAGTGATTGGCGATGGCGAAGACCGTCACCACCAGCGCGCTGAGGATGATGCTGCGGAAAATGCGAATACCCTTGATCATGCGGCCTCCTGCTGTGCGGGTGCATCGGTGCGGATGGCAACCCTGAGCCGGGCTGAACGGGCCCGGGGGTTGGTCTCGGTTTCGGCCTCCCCGGGGGTGATCGGGCGCCGTGTCACCAGCGAAAAACTCGGCTGCGGGCGGTCGATATCGGGCTGATGCCGTGATGGCCGCGGGGCGGCATCGGACCGTTCGCGCATGAACCGCTTGATGATCCTGTCCTCGAGCGAATGGAAGGAGACAACCGCCAGAATACCGCCGGGGTTGAGACACCGCTCCGCTGCCAGCATCGCCTGCCGGATTTCATCCAGTTCCTCATTGATCTCAATCCGGATCGCCTGAAAGGTGCGAGTCGCGGGGTCGATCTGGCCGGGCTTCGGCCGCGGCATCACCGCCCGGATGATCTCCGCCAGTTGCAGGGTGCGGGTGATGGGCGCATCCTCACGGGCCTTGCAGATGGCGCGGGTGATCCGCCGTGCCGCCCGCTCTTCACCATAATCACGGAGCACGCGTTCAAGCCGCTGGGGGCTGGCCGAGTTGACGAAATCACTGGCATCAGGGCCGGATTTTTCCATCCGCATATCGAGCGGCCCGTCATGCCGAAAAGAAAAGCCACGCTCAGCCGCATCGATCTGGGGGGAGGATAAACCCAGATCGAAAACAACCCCATCATATTTGGCTTTACCAACATTAGCGGCGAGCGTGGCAAGTTGGGAGAACCGACCATGGCATAGAGTCAGTCTCCCGGGAAAAGCATCAGCCAGACCCTGGCCTGCGGCAATCGCATCCGGGTCACGGTCGATGGCAACAACCTGGCAGTCGGCAGCCTCCAGCAGAGCGCGGCTGTAGCCGCCTCGGCCAAAGGTTGCATCAAGATAAATTGCATCAGGGCGGGGCGTCAGGGCCTCCACCACCTCAACAAGCATCACGGGCTGGTGGAGAAACGCGCCTGTCATGACGCCCCCTTATCCGGTTCGGGGCGTGTGCCGAGGATCAATTGCGGGGGCTTGCGGCCGCTTTGTTCTTCAACGCGCTGCTGCCAGAGGTCGGGTGACCACATCTCAAAGACACGGCCGACCCCGGCAAAGACAATCCGGTCGGTGATCCGGGCATGGTCGAGAAATATCTCGGGGATCATGATCCGGCCTTCGTTGTCCATCTTCAGTTCAGCAGCATTGGCGATCATCATTTGCAGCGGGGCGATCTCTTCCGAGAAGACATCCATGCTGTCGAGGGCGTTGATGATCTGGGTGATGCGGCTGTGGCCCTGGCCCTGGAGACAGGTGGCGGTGAGAGAGCGGGTCACCACCAGCGGCTCCTTGTTGGCCTCGAGGACGGCACGGAACGACGCCGGAACCGAAACCCGGCCCTTGCGATCAATCCTGTTTTCAAAGTTGGACAGAAAAATCATGCCCATGCCCTTTTGTCGCCCTCGACAGCGAACGGCACTGCCACCGATCCCTAATTCCCTGGAATCAAACCATTTGGGAATTTATGGGATATCATGGGATAGCATGGGATTTGCTGGGCAGTCAATGGGAAAGCCGTAAAAGTGAAAAAAAATGCTAATTTTTTCAATATCTTACAGTCATGCGTGAAGAGAATTTCACAAGCCATTGAAAAAGCGTAGGAATTCTATTTGTTCTCTTTATGTTCTTAATTAAATCATGGATTTACAGCATCAATCCCGCGAATCATCAATCAATATGGCGGGCCTGAAACGGTCTTTGGGGGGTGGTGGGGTCTTTTTCAAAGATGTGTTTATTGGCAGCGGGTGTTGCCGCTGCAGGTAACGGGTGGATCAGGCCTTGGCTTTGGCTTTCTTGCCCGCGGCTTTTTTGCCCGCGGCTTTTGTGTCGGCTGCCCTTTTCACCGCTGTTTTCTTGCCGACTGCTTTCGTGCTTGCCGCTTTTGGGGCAGGTTTGGTTTTTGGTTTTTTGCGGGGAGGTGAGGCTTTCATTCCCGCCGCCTTAATCTTCTGCTGGGTATGGAGCATCATCGCCAGGGTGGCGAGCGTGCCATTGATCAGCCCGACCCCCATGAAACCGCCGAGAACCTGCATCAGGCTGGCATGGGTGCCTTCGAGGTGACAGAGATCCGCAGCAATCGCCCCGAGCGCCGCCCCGATGGTTGCGGCAACCGGAATAAGCAGAAGATTGGATGCAATAAACAGCATCACGAGAACACGGTGGAGGGCGTGCACAAGTGCCATGGCATGATCCTTTCGGCCAGTCAGAGCGTCCATCGTATCAGGCGAGGGTAAAAATACCGTTAACAACGGCAAGAATTTCTGCCAGTCTACGGCCTCCATTCAATCAGGGACCTGAACCCGATGACAGTTGATCAACACGGCATTGATACAGCGATTGATATCCTGAAGCAGCGTTTCGGTGCGCGGCTTTCCCGATCCGAGGATGTGCGGCGCAATCACAGCCACACCACGACTCGGATCGCCAGCCAGTTGCCTGATGCGGTTGTCTTTGCCGAGACAACCGCCGAGGTGGCGGAAATCGTTTCCGTCTGCCGTGAGCACCGCTGCCCGATCATCCCGTTCGGTGTTGGCTCGTCGCTGGAAGGCCATGTCAACGCGCCTTTCGGTGGCATTTCGATCGACATGAACAGCATGAATGCAGTACTGGCCGTCCATGATCAGGATCTCGATGTCGTCGTCCAGCCCGGGGTGACGCGGGAAGCGCTCAACACCTATCTGCGGGACCGCGGCCTGTTCTTCCCGATTGATCCCGGGGCCAATGCCAGCCTCGGCGGCATGGCGGCGACCCGGGCCTCGGGCACCAATGCTGTCCGCTACGGCACGATGAAGGATAACGTCCTCGGGCTCGAAGCCGTGATGGCCGATGGCACTGTGATCCGGACAGGCGGCCGGGTGCGGAAATCTGCGGCAGGCTACGATCTGACGCGGCTGCTTGTCGGCTCAGAGGGAACGCTGGGGATCATCACCGAACTGACGCTGAAACTCCACGGCATTCCGGAAATGATCGCTGGCGGGATGTGCACCTTCCCGTCGGTGGAGGCGGCCTGCAATGCGGTTATCGCCACCATCCAGTACGGGATTCCCGTCGCCCGGATCGAATTGCTCGACCCCTTGCAGGTGCGGGCCTGCAATGCTTATTCAGGGATCAGCCTGCCGGAAGAACCGCTGCTGCTGCTCGAGTTTCACGGCAGCGAGGCCGGGGTCAAGGAACAATCTGAAGCTTTTGCCGATATCGCTGCGGAATTCACCCCCCACGCTTTCCAGTGGACGACCGATCCCGAGGAACGCAACCGTCTCTGGAAGGCGCGCCATGATGCCTATTGGGCAGCACTTGCCCTGATGCCCGGGGGCGAGGGGATGTCCACCGATGTCTGCGTGCCGATCTCACGGCTGGCAGAATGTGTGGAAGAAACCCGCCGCGATATTGAAGAAAACGGTCTTATTGCCCCGATTATCGGCCATGTCGGTGATGGTAATTTCCACACCCTGCCGCTGGCCATGCCCGATGACGAGGCCATGCGCGACAAGATCAAGGCTTTCGGCGAAAGGCTGTCGGCCCGGGCGATCGCCATGGGCGGGACATGCACTGGCGAACACGGGATCGGCCAGGGCAAGCGCGGCTATCTCAAAGAAGAAGCCGGCGCAAGCCTTGAGGTTATGGTGGCCATTAAGCAGGCACTCGATCCCGACGGGATTTTTAACCCCGGCAAGGTTCTGGGCTAGGCTGAAATAAGGGTCAGATGGCCTGTAAGCCGGGTTCTGTCCTCGCTGATGCGATGGATGGCTATTCATCTGGGATGGCTGTTGCCAGCCACCTCAAGCAACCTACCCGAACGTGCGGGCGAAACCGCCCCGTGGGGCCAGGCCCCGTTACGTTCCTACCTGGTCTTGCTCCCGGTGGGGTTTACCCTGCCATCCCTGTTACCAGAGATGCGGTGCGCTCTTACCGCACCTTTTCACCCTTGCCATGCGAACATGGCGGTCTGTTTTCTGTGGCACTTTCCCTGAGGTCGCCCTCGCCGGGGGTTACCCGGCACCGTGGTTCCGTGGAGCCCGGACTTTCCTCCAAAGGGGCGAACCCTTCAGCAGCCATCCAGCCATCTGACCATCTGCTTTATCCCTGTGATCAGGGGAAATGTCAAGGTCTTCAATATGTTGGCCTCTAGAAGGGCAGGGGGTGTGCCGTTCACGGAAATGTGATTTGTTGTCGCTTTGAGGTCTCCCCTACACTGGGGCTCCAACGTCCGGGAAGGACGAACAACAACTGATGGCCTAATCAGTTTTGCGGTTTGTTTGTCAATGGAGGCCCATAGATGGAAATCACAAACTACGTTCACGCCAAGAAGACCAAACCTGCCGATCTTGATCAGACGGAACGGCAGATGATCGTCGGCCTGATCAATGAAGACAAAATCGCCGAAGCCACTCGCTTCAGCGAAACGCTGATCGTCAAGTATCCCCAGTCGTTCACCCTGTTCTATTCGCTGGGGCTGTCCTACTACCTGCTTGATGAATACGCCAAGGCTGAACGCATTCTGAAACGGGCGGTCAAACTCAACCCGCTCAAGACCATTGCCCGTACATATCTCGGCAACTGCTATCTGAAACTCGAGAACCATGAAGCGGCCCGGACAGCGTTCAAAGAAGTCCTCGATATCAAGCCCGATGATGCTGAGGCCCGCCGGGGGCTGGTTCAGGCGATGGTTGATCTGCGCCATTTCCATAATTCCATCGCTTCGATCGAAGAACAGATCGAGCAGGATCCGGAAAACCCCAACCTGCGGCTTATCCTTGGCCAGTGCTATCTTGAGGTGGAAAAATACAAGCGCGCCATCGATGTGCTGACCAAGGCGAATGAGGCGATCCCCAATGATCCTCAGATTATGGCGGTGCTGGGTGAAGCCAATGCCGGTTTCCACAAACCGAAAGAAGCGATCAGCTGGTTTGAAAAGGTTCTTGAGGCTGAAGGTCGGCAGCTGCCCTCCATCCTGATGAGTATGTCTCGCGCCGCCAAGGATGCCGGTGATTTCGACCAGTCCATCGCCTGGGCGGAAGAGGCGATTGAGCTCAACCCCAGTGGTGCTGGCCCGAAAAACAACCTCGCCAATATTCTTGAGATCATTGGTGAAAAGGACCGTGCGGTGAGTTTGCGCGAGCAGGCCGCCAAGGATGATCCGGAAAATCTGTCGTCGATCATTGGGCTCATCCACGCTGTCAAAACCGAAAAGGATGACCCGGCGATCAAAAGGCTGGCAGACCTGCACAGCAAGGACCCGGAGACGATCCTCGATGAAAAGCAGCGCATCTCCGTCGGTTTTGCCCTCGGCAAGGCGTATGGTGATATCGGCCAGTATGCGAAATCGATCAAGGCACTCACCGATGCCAATGCCCGGCGGCGATCGTTCATCGAGTTTGATTTCAACAATGAGATCAAACAGTTTGAGCTGATGAAGCACGTCTTCGATCCGGTGTCGCCGGATGATGCGGCGGATACGGGTAATCCCGATGATCCGCAGATGATCTTCATCCTCGGGATGCCGCGATCAGGCACAACCCTGACAGAGCAGATTATTTCCACCCATTCGCAGGTGCACGGGGCGGGCGAGCTCAATTTCATGAATGAGGAAACAGCCGAACTGATGTTTATGTTCGGGCTGCAGCCGGATGTGCAGATGCAGAAGGTCGCCTTTGATTCAATCCGCAGCAATTATCTCGATCATATCCGCGGGCTGGGGGTGAAGGAGAAGATCATCACCGACAAGATGCCGCATAATTTCTTCCGTCTCGGCTTTGTGCTCAACTGCTTCCCCGAAGCCAAGGTGATCCATCTCAACCGGGATCCTGTGGCGGTAAGCCTGTCGTGCTTCCAGAAATTCTTCCCGGCACGCGGCATGGGCTTCACGTTCGATATGGCAGATCTCGGCCGCTATTACGGGATGTATCTTGATCTGATGGATTACTGGCGGGAAAAATTTCCCGGCCGTCTCTATGAGCTGGATTACCGTGCCCTGACCGAAGATCAGGAAGGCCAGACCCGGGCCCTGCTGGAATATTGCGGCCTGCCCTGGGAAGACGGGGTGCTTGATTTCCACAAGACACGCCGGGGTGTGCTTACCGCCAGCCAGATCCAGGTGCGTGAGAAGATGTATCGCGGGTCCTCCGATGTCTGGAAGAAATACCGCAAGCATCTCGGCCCTCTGCTTGAGGCACTTGATGAAGCCGGGGTCAAATACGGGTAATCGCCGCGGCTTCGATTTCCTCACGCCGCATCTCAATGTCGAGCCATTGCTCTTCCTTGCGGCTGAGGTCAGCCCGGCTGTCTTCGAGTGTTTTGGCCAGTTGCGCGAAACGGTCGGGATTGGTTGCAAACAGATCAGGGTCAGCAAGGGCCGCCTCGGTGGCTCTGATCGTCTCTTCAAGGGCGGCGATCTCGCCGGGCAGGGTTTCAAGCGCGTGCTTGTCTTTGAAACTGAGTTTTGCCTCCCGGGCTGAACGGGGCTTTTCCTTGGGCTGGCTGTTTTTGCTGCGGGCTTCCTTGCGGGCGATCGTCTGGCTGCGCCGGGCCAGGTAATCCGAATACCCCCCGGCATGGGGAATGATGCGGCCGTCATCTTCAAAAACCAGCAAGGCTGTCACTGTGCGGTCAACGAAATCACGGTCATGGCTGATGATCACCACAGTCCCTGGATAATCGGCAATGACTTCCTGGAGCAACTCGAGGGTTTCCATATCGAGGTCATTGGTCGGCTCGTCCAGCACCAGCACATTGTGATCCTGGGCAAAGAGTTTGGCCAGCAGCAGCCGGTTCTGTTCACCGCCTGAAAGTGTCCGCACCTTTTGCGTGACCTTGTAGCGATCGAAGAGAAAATCTTCGAGATACCGCCGCACATGGACATTGCGACCACCGATGGTAACTGTATCACCGCCGCCGGGGCAGAGCACTGTCCAGGGGCTGTCCTCGCCGTTGAGCGCCTGCCGCTGCTGATCGAAATAGGCAGGCAACAGCCCGAAACCTTCACGGACCCGGCCGCTGTCGGGTTCAATCTTGCCGAGCAGGGCTTTCACCAGCGTTGATTTGCCGATGCCGTTGGGGCCGATGATCCCGATCCTGTCCCCTTTGCGGATGATGCCATTGAAATGGTTGAACAGCACCCTTCTTTCCTCGGCATTGAGGGGCTGTCCCGGGGCCGGCCGCGCCGGGACGGTGACAGTCAGGTTGATCGCTTCGAGGACCATCTGGCCGCCGCCCTCAACAGCGGTTGTTTCCATACGGGCTGATTTGCCGAGCGGGGCGGCCATGCGGGCCCGTTCGATCCGCAGGTTTTCCAACTCGCGCATCCGCCCCTGATTGCGTTTGCGGCGGGCGGATATGCCTTCATGTGACCAGCGGGTTTCCTCGGCGATGAGTTTATCCATCTTGCGAAGACGGACAGCCTCTTCCTGCTGGATCACCTCGGCCCAGTCATCAAAGCCGTCGAAATTGCCTTGCCGACGGCGCATCACGCCGCCTTCGATCCACAGGGTTGCATTGCCGATCCGCCGCAGGAAGGCCCGGTCGTGGCTGATGATGATCATCGCCCCGCCGCGCGACAGCAGCATCTCTTCCATCCAGGTGATGGTCGGCAGGTCAAGGTGGTTGGTCGGCTCGTCCATGAGCAGCACATCAGGTTCCTTGACGAGCGCCCGGGCAAGCGCCACCCGCCGGGATTCGCCGCCGGAAAGCCCGTCGGTCAGCATTGCCGGGTCCATCCCGAAACGAGTCAGCATGGCTTCGGCACGGTGTTGTTCCGCTGTGAAATCACCATCGCTGCCGGTGCCATTCATGACGACGCTGGCAATCGTCATGCCGGTGGGCAGGATTGGTGCCTGGGGCAGATAGGAAATGCTCGCCCCGGGGGCGACCCAGCGTTCGCCCTCATCAGCTTCGGTGAGCCCCGCCATCAGTTTCATCAGTGTTGATTTGCCGGCCCCGTTACGGCCGACGAGACAAAGCCTGTCGCCTGCGGAAACAGTCACATCAACTTGACGGAACAGCCAGCGGTCGCCCAGATTGACGCCCAGCCCGCCAACGGAAAGCAGAGGTGGTGCTGCCATGTCAGGCCATCCCCCGCTGTTTCCGGATATCCTCATAGGCCGCATTGATCGCTGCCAGCCGTTCGGTGGCGGCACGGACAAACTCACGTGGCAGGCCTGATGCCATCAGCCTGTCGGGGTGATGATCCCGGTTGAGCGCGATCCAGTGTCGCCGCAGCGTGGCTTCATCGCAATCGGGATCAACCCCGAGCACGCGATAGGGGCTGGTGGTGTCATCACCGTAAACATGGGCGAGGCGGGTGAATTGCGATGCATCAAAGCCGAGAATGGCGGCCACATCCTGCAGATAGGCCTCTTCCTCGGTTTTAATTGCGCCGTCTGCCTTGGCAATATGGAACAGCAGTTCCATAAGCTGTTCGAGTACCGGCGACGCGGCCCCGAACATCCGCGAGACCTGGCGGGCATAGGCGGTGTAGCCATCGGGGGTTTCGCGCGCAAGATCCCAGAGCGTGCCGACCTTTTCCAGATCATCAGGGGCGATATCGACCTTTTCCCGAAACGCCAGAATTTCATCACGGGTAACGACACCATCAGCTTTGGCCATTTTGGCAGACAGTGCGATCAGCGCGATGGTAAAGGCTGCCTCGCGTTCGACATGATTGTCTTCCGCATAGAGATCGACAGCGTGCCCGGCTATTGCCCCGACAACCCCGCCGATGGGTCCGCCAAGGGCAAAGCCTGCTGCGCCACCAATAATTTTGCCCCAGATGTTCATCACCCTTTCTTAGCGATACCGCCCCCCCAGAGCAAGAGGCAGCGCACCATCCTCAGGTCAGGCGGAATGAACGCTTGTTCTTGACCGGCTTCTTGATTAATTTCATCCCATGGCTGATACACCTGAACAATCGCTGGATCTGCGCGGGCTGAAATGCCCGTTGCCGGTGCTCAAGGCCCGGCGGGCCATCAAGGATATGGCGGCAGGTGCCGTGCTTGAGATTTTCGCTGATGATCCCGCGGCAGAGCTGGATTTTGCCCATTTCTGCGAGACAACCGGCCATGAATTGCTCACTGCCGAAACCCGTGATGACGGCGTCCTGCATTTTCTGATCAAGGCTGCCCCTGCCGTTGCCCGGGCAGGCTAGGGCTGGGGCCGGGCGATGATTTTTCTGCGGTCGCTGATGTTCAATCTGCTGTTCTACGGCATCACGACAGTCATGGCGGTGGTCGGGCTGCCGCTGCTGCTGTTGCCCGGCCGGGCTATCATGGCCTATGCCTCGCTGTGGGCGCAGGTGCTGCGGCTCATGTTGCTGATTGTCGGCATCCGTCACCGGATCACAGGGCCAATACCGCAAGGCCAGGTCATCTATGCCGCGAAGCATCAATCAGCATGGGAGACGATCATTCTCTACCATGAGCTTGGCCACCCCGCGCCGGTGCTTAAAAAGGAACTGGTGTTTCTGCCGTTGATCGGGCTCTATTTCCTGCGTGTCGCGTCGGTGCCGATCAACCGGGCGGCGGCGGGCAAGGCCCTGCGGATGCTGATGGACAGCGCCCGCAGGATTGCCGGTCTCGGCCATTCGATCCTGATCTTTCCCCAGGGGACGCGTGTTTCCCCGGGGCAGGATCACCCCTACCATCCCGGGACTTTTGCCCTCTATCAGGCGACCGGCCTTGCGGTGGTGCCTGTGGCGCTCAATTCAGGGCTGTTCTGGCCGCGCTCATCGTTTGTCAAACGCCCGGGGATGATTGATGTCAGCCTCGGCGAGCCGATCCCCCCGGGACTGGGGCGCAAGGCCTTCATGGCGTTGCTTGAAGAAAGAATTGAAAACGCCACTGCTGCCCTGCCGGGGATGGCGGTTGACCGGAAAACAGGGTAATCTGTCCTTGAACTCATTTTCAGGAGGGTCTCATGGATGGCGGTATCGGCAGGGGAGGCAGCCAGCGCAATGTGCTGGGTGGCGTGCTGGCAACGTGTTCGACCTCACCACTGACAGGATTCTACCGCAGTGGCTGCTGTGAAACAGGCCCCGAAGATAGCGGCGTCCACACGGTTTGTGCGATTATGACTGATGATTTCCTCACCTTCAGCAAGGCGATGGGCAACGACCTGTCGACGCCGCGGCCGGAATTCGGTTTTGCCGGTCTCAACGCCGGTGATCGCTGGTGTCTCTGTGCAGCCCGCTGGGAACAGGCCCGTCAGGCGGGAAAGGCCCCGGGGGTGGTGCTGGCGGCTACAAATATGGCCACCTTGCGTATCTGCGGCCTTGATCATCTCAAAGCCCATGCCGTTGACCTCAACTGAAAGGATCAGCCATGCTTACCCTTGATCAGAAAGTCACCATCCACTGCACCGATACTGATATCAGTGCCGATGGGGTGATCATCCGCATCCGCCCGGACGGGTTCGATGCGGCGTTGCAGGAACTGGTGATTGCGTTCCGCAAACACAAGCCCGGCATCTATGTCGGCCAGCAATCGGGGATGGAATTTGTCGTCCGAACACAACAGTGATCATCCGATCGGCGACGCCGAAGATGATGATGCCAACGCCGATCGCTGGATCTGGGGTGTCTGGATTGTCGTGGCGCTTGTCGCTGTGGCGATCCTGCCCTTTGCCAGCCGTTTTCAGGATGTCGCCCGGGCGGTGGCAAGTTTCTGTGGAATAAAGATCTGATGGAAAGTGCTGTCAGGGTATTGATGTTGCTGGTCCCCGATTACCCGCTGTGGCTGATCGGCTATATCTGCATGGCGTTTTTTCTGGCCGGGCTGATCAAGGGTTTTCTCGGCATGGGAATGCCCGCCGTGCTGATGATCCTCCTGACCCTTTTTCTGCCGCCTCTTGAGGCCATCCCGCTGATCGTCATGCCGATGCTGATCGTCAATGTCTTTCAGTTCTGGCGTGCCCCTGATCCGGTTGCGATCAGCCGCCGCTACGGCATTTTCGCAGTCGCAACGGTGGCGACGATCATGCTGGTCACCGCATCGATCGAAACCTATCCCGAAGCACTGCTGCTGGCCTCGATCGGGGCAGCGATGGTGATCTTTGCGCTCAACACGATATTCGGGTTTCCGCTGCAGATCGGCCCGCACCCGCTGTGGCAGGTGGCAGGGGGGATCTGTTCCGGCGTGCTCGGCGGGCTGTCGGCGATCTGGTCACCGCCGGTGGTCATGTACCTGATCGGTCGCAATGTCGAAAAAGATGAGTTTATCGGCGCGGTGGGCTATCTGTTCATGGTCGGCAGCATCGGCCTTGCCCTCACCCTCGGGACGATCCAGCTGCTTTCAGTGGATATCGCCCTGCAGTCGATCGTCGGTCTTGTCATTTCGCTGGGCAGTTTCCGGATCGGTGAATACCTGCGGCAGTTCATTGATACCGAGATGTTCCGCAAGGCGGTGATGGTCGCCTTTCTGATCATGGGCAGCCGGCTGGTTATCGTCAGCCTGTTTTAGAGCCCGGCCAGCGCCAGCGCCCAGTTGACGAGCCCGATGGCGATATTGATCACAACCATGATGATTTCGGTAACCCAGGCGACAATCCCGTAGATGATCCCCATGATCTCATCAACAACATCGACCTGCTTGAAATCGAGCGCGAGGCCGGTTGTCTGTTCATCTTTCTTGGCCATCTGAAACCCCTGGCTTGAAACCCGATATGGCCTTCATTAGCATAAACAGGCTTAACCCGCCACAAGGCTCTTGTCCTCTTATGCTTAAAGATACCCGCCACGACATTGAAAACCGTATTGCCGCGCTGATTGAAGGCGAGGACGATCCGATCAGCCTGATGGCGACTGTCGCGGCTGAACTCTTCCATGGTGTTGACGGCTGGGATTGGGTGGGCTTCTACCGGGTGACATCGCCGGGGATGCTCAAGATCGGGCCTTATCAGGGCGGTCATGGCTGCCTTGTCATTCCGTTTGAACGGGGTGTTTGCGGGGCGGCAGCCAGTCAGCGGCAAACCCAGCGTGTTGATGATGTCGATGCCTTTCCCGGGCATATCGCCTGTGCTGCCAGCACCCGTTCAGAGATCGTCGTCCCTGTCTTTGACAGCAGCGGCACGCTCATCGCCGTCCTTGATATCGACAGTGACAGCCCGGCGTTTTTCAGCCCGGCGGATCAGGATTTTCTTGAAAGCCTGATGGCAACTGTCTTCGGCCGACTGTGATCGCGTCATTAAGGCATAAAAAAAGGGAAGGCCGTGGTGGCCTTCCCTCCGTGATGGAATAGCAGGTCGCCGGTCAGTGAGCCGCGCCCCTATGCTTGAGGCTGCCCAAACATGTCTGCTGGCTCCCGAACATTCCTGCTGTAAAATCCTGATCACTAGACATTGGACCACCTCCTCTCGTTTGTTAACACTGGAATCATAATAAACCAGCCGATTGCCGAAAGCCAGCCCTGATCGATGCTGATCAATGGCCGTGTTGAACCTTGGCGACATCGGCCGTGGCGGTGATGGTCCCGGCCTTTTCAAAGACGAAAGTCACATCCCGGGTCTCACCGATCTGCGGGGTCTCGGTGAGTTTCATGAACATCAGGTGCAGCCCCCCGGGTTTGAGCGTGACGCTCTCCCCGGCGGGGATGATGATGCCGTCTGCCAGCGGCCGCATTTTCATGATGCCGTTTTCCACCGCCATGGTGTGCAGCTCGGATTTTCCGGCAAAACCGGTGCTGACGCCGATCAGCCGATCATCATCGCTGCCGGTGTTGGTGATGGTGACAAACCCTGCCGTGACAGCCATACCGCCATGGACGGCGCGGATCAGCAGATTATCGAGCGTGATCCCGGTGTGGCTTTCCGCCCGAACAAGGCCGGAGATGAAAAGGCTCACAAACAGCAGCAGGATGGCAACAGAGCTTTTCATACAGGCAGGTTCCTTCTTCTGGCAGGCATATCAGCATGCCTGTGATCATCCAGGATATCGCATAAGTTTTTTACAAAAGGTTCATCGGGCGTGTAAACAGAATATATTGTCTCGGGAGTGGGAATTGCCCTCCCTTAATGGAGCAGAAGATGACAGCACTGACCTTGCTTGATGGCGGCCTTGGCCAGGAAATACAGAAACGATCATCGGGCAAGGCGCACGCGCTCTGGTCGGTGAAAGTAATGATGGAAGACCCTGAGATCGTGCTGGCGGTCCACCGTGATTATCTTGAGGCCGGGGCCGGGGTCTTGTGTATCAACACCTATACGGCGACGCCCTCACGGCTGGCGCGCAACGGGGCGCCGCCGGAATGGTTTGATGAAGCCCAGGCACTGGCACTTTCTATTGCGGATCAGGCGCGGCGGGAAAGCGGCCGCACCGATGTTCAGCTGAACGGCTGTCTGCCGCCGCTCGTTGCCAGTTATCAGACAGATTTCAGTATGGATTATGAAGCTTCGCTGGCCATGTTCAGTCAGGTCGTGGCTGCCCAGAAAGATGGTGTCGATATTTTCATGGCCGAGACCATGGGGATTATCGAAGAGGCCAGGGCGGCGCTCGATGCGGCAAAGGCTGCGGGCAAGCCTGTCTATATCGGGTTTACGGTTGCCGATGATGGCAGCAACAGGCTCCGGTCGGGCGAGCTGCTGGCTGATGCTGTCGCCATGGCGGTGGATCACGGGGCGGCCGGTGTTCTCGTTAACTGTTCCTTCCCCGAGGCGGTGTCGGCAGCGATGCCTGTTCTGGCGACGTCCGGTCTCCGTTACGGCGGCTATGCCAACGGCTTTACCTCAATTGACGCGCTTGCCCCCGGCGGCAATGTCGATGTGCTCTCCGCCCGTCAGGACCTCGGCCCGGAAGCCTATGCCGATTTTGCCTTTTCCTGGATTGATGCCGGGGCAACGATCATCGGCGGTTGTTGCGAGGTCGGCCCGGATCACATCCGCCTGCTTGACCAGCGCTTTGATGAAGCCGGGTTTGACCGCATCCCGCTCTGATCACGAAAACAGGCAATCCTGCAATACCGTATCAAGGCGGCTGACCCGTCCCCGGATGGTTTTCAGCACCTGCTTTTCACTGTCCGAAAGCAGCCCGAGATCAATCATCGTCCCCGGGGCTGTGCCAGCGGAAATATCACTGATCTGCTGGCGCAGCACGAGTTTCAGGCAGAAGTGGATATCCTCGGCCAGATGCGTGACTTCCGGCGGAACGGAGCCGGTTTGATGCAGGGCGGTGGCCCGGCTGCCGCTGCCCCGCTGGGTAATCCCCCGGGAGATCGCCAGCACCCGCAATGTCTCGACCATCGGCAGCAGCATCCACAGTTTCATGTTGAAACGGCCGCCTTCGGTTCTGAGCCCGCCGAAAATGGTGCTGCCGGCGTTGCTGTTGCCGAGATTTCCGGCCAGTGATTTGAGGAAGGCGGGCCGTCTCAGGGCCTTCTTGGCCATCGCCTGATTGAGCATTGTGGCAAGGTGGACATCCCCCCAGACCGGTTCAAGATCAAAGAAGATATCCACGGCGAGCATATCTTCGGGGCGGCTCAGTTTGATCCATTCGCTGATCGCCTTGCGCCAGCCGGAAAGCGACCGGCACCATTTCGGCTCACGGCTCATGACACCGCCCTTGCAATAGGGAATGCCCGCCTGATCAAGGTAATCGGCAATATGACCGCCGAGTTCCATGAACCACGCCTGCACATCCTCATCATCATGGGGCTGCTGGCTGTCAGGGCTGTCAGCAAAAAGGATGGCATGATCCTGATCGGCGGCCAGCAGGCTTTCGCCGCGCCCAGCCGAGCCAAGAATGAGCACGGTGTAATCCCGGGGCGGGGTGCCGCGTCCGCTGGCAGCCATATGGGTTTCAGCCAGGGCTGCCGCCCGGGCCAGTGCCGCCCGGTACTGGCTCGAAATCACCGCAGCGATATCATGCCCGTCGACACCGTCATCGAGGAGTGATACGGCCAGCATGGGCAGCGAGGCCAGGGCCTGCCCCATCTCTTCAGGCCCTTCCGCACTGGCCAGCTGATCGCCGATCAGCAGGGCCTCGCTGACACGCTGGCGGGTCAGCTCACGGGTTGAAATCCAGCCCACCAGCACGCCATCTCTGTTGGTGACACCTAGATGGCGGATATCGAGGCGGCTGATACGCCCCAGCGCCAGATGCATGAAATCATCGGCAAACACTGTGGCGACCGGGGAGGACATGATCGTCCTGAGTTCGATCATCCGGGCAGTTTCCACCTCATCCACGGGGATCGCGAGGGTGATGACAAGATCACGCTCCGAGACGATTCCTTCGATATGGTGGTCATCGGTGCCAACAAAGACACAGTCGATGCGGTTTTTCTTCATCGCCGTGGCAGCCTCGATCACCGTGGTCTGCGGCGGCATGATCAGTGGTTTTTCGAGCATCATCTCACTGATCCGGTGCTGATACGGGAAAGGGTCGATCCGTCGCAGGGGGCGGGTGATCGCGGGTTGGGTGATCCCGGCGGCGACATCAACCCAGCCTGCCCGCGCCGTGCCAAGCCGCAGATCATCCAGTTTGCTGACCGCCCGCAGGGCATCGGCAAGGGTGGTGATCGACCGGGCTTTCAATTCAGGCAGCATGGCCCGGAAAATCCGGCCGGTGATCAGCGCATCGCCAAGGGCAGTGTGGCGTTTCTCCGCATCGACGCCGTAATGGGTGGCAAGGGCGTTGAGATCACCCATCACCAGCATGGCTTCCGCCCCCAGACAGACAGTCGCCAGCTGGCGCAGGCAAAGCGCTGAATGCCAGGTCCATTCCAGCCCGTGGCGTTCGGCCTCAGCGGTGAGGACGGCCAGATCAAAGCCGATATTGAAGCCTAGAATAACCCGCGTGCCGATCATTCGCCGCAATTCCGGCAGGGCCAGCGGAAACGGGCTTGATCCGGCAACCATGGCATCATCAATGCCGTGGATCAGTGTACTCGATGGCGGGATCGGGACGCCCGGATCAACCAGCAGATCGAGGCAATGGCTTTCATCAGCGGGATCAACAAGCCCGATCTGGCATATTCTGTCCTGTGCGGGTTTGAGCCCTGTTGTCTCGAGATCAAGCGAGGCCAGCGGCAATTGTTCAAGCGGCACTGTGGCCAGCGTTGCCATGGTCTTTCCCCCCGATAGTGGCATCCGCACGCTGTTTTATCATAGCCCGAACATCAGGCCCTGACCAGCCTTGGCGCTCAGTTGCCCGCAGCCTTGATTTCAGCATCAAGGAGCGCCGCGAGGGGGTTTTCATCCTCGATCATTTCGCGCAGCCGCCCCCAGGTTTCGAGGATGGTGGCACGATCCCCCTGTTGTCGTGCCACCAATCCGCTGAAAAACAACACCGAAGGCTGCGCTGGTGTCAATTCCCGCGCCTTGTTGATGAGCCCGACCAGCACCGCCGGGACCTTTTCCGGCAGGTTATCGGGCGGCAGCATGATCTCGGCCATGCCGATGATGGTCGCGCTGTCTTCCGGGCTGTTGAGATCAAGCGTCAGGTAGTGGTCGAGGGCCCGGTCACGGCGGTCGCTATCGTCGAGGATCATCAGCGACCGGATCAGCATCAGCCAGGCCTCGCGTTCCTCATGGGTGTCACCGTCCAGCAGCCGTTCCTCGAGACGCCCCACCATGGCGCTGATATCGGCTGCTGTCATTGGCGGTTCTTCCTCGGGCAGCAGTGCCGCGGTTTCCAGCCCCAGCCGATCAGCGCTCTGTTCGATGGCGGCCACCACCGCGGGATAGATGGGTGAGCCAAAGAGGTCTTCGGCCAGTGGCACCCAGATATCAAGGGCCCCCGGATCATCGTCGTTCTGGCTCAGGTAGAGCCCCTTGAAATAACGTGCCCGCCAGTCATCGGGGTTGGCGTCAAGACCGCGTTCGATCGCCTCCAGGGCTTTCAGGGTGACAATGCCGTCAGCTTCGCGGGTCAGGGCCTCGGCGATCATGGCGTGGAGCGCCGGATCACCGGTTGCTGAAAGAATATGCTCAAGTGTCTGCAATTCGAGCGCCGACTCTCCGGCTTTGGCTGCGGCTTCTGCAAGGGCGAAACGCGCCTCGATATCATCGGGGTTTTCGATCACCCGGGCGCGGGCCTCGCGGACGGCACTGCGCTGGGTTTCCTTTTCCGTGGCGGCTTCCTTTTGGGCTGCTGCGATTTCTACACTGCGGCCGGAAAGCGGCGCATCATCACGCCCGAACTCACCCTCAACCGCATAGAGCCCCACTGCGATGATCACCGCCAGCGGGATAATGCCGGCGGTTATCCGGGCCGGGCCGGATTTATCCCGGATCAGCACACCGGCAAGGAAGAACAGCGTCACCGCCATCATCGCCAGCATCACGAGCCCGGTCAGGATCATGGCTTCCCCCCGTCGGTTTTGCGGCGGCGAAACAGCACAACACCGGCAGCCCCGATCACCAGCATGGCAAAGGGTGCCGCCCACAGAAACGCGGTCATCCCCGTCAGTGGCGGGTTAAGCAGGACATAATCACCGTAACGCTGGCGCAGAAAGGTGATGATCTGGTCATCATCTTTACCGGCTTTGATCTCCTGCCGGATGAGAGACCGCATATCTTGGGCAAAGGGGGCGTCACTGTCATCGATCGACTGGTTCTGGCAGACAAGACACCGCAACTGGGCGGAAAGCCCCCGGGCCCGGTCTTCGAGCACAGGGTCATCGAGCCTCTCTTCCGGCAACAGAGCCGGGGCGGTGCTGGCTATGCCCAGCACCAAGGCGATCAGCAGCAGCAGTTTTGAAAGCCCTGCGATCATACGCCGGCCTCATCCAGAACAAGGCCGAGGGGGCCTTCGAGTTCGGCACCCATCAGCGGGCCCTGCAGGTGATAGAGAATCTCGCCATCGGCACCGATGATAAAGGTTTCCGGCAGGCCATGAACCCCCAGTTTGATGCTGGTATTGCCGTCCAGGTCCTTGCCGATCAGTGCATAGGGATTGCCGAACTGATCAAGAAAGCGGCGGGCATCATCATCGCTATCACGGTAATTGATCCCGATCACAGGCAGCCGTTCCGACAGCCGCTCAATGCTCGGCGATTCGAGTTTGCAGGGGGCACACCATGACGCAAAAACATTGATCGCGAAAACCTGTCCCCGGTAAGCCGAGAGATCGATCACTGCGCCGCCGCCAAGCCGGGGCATGGTGATCTCGGGCAGTGTTGACCCGGTCATGGAAAAGCCGATGGCCTGGCTGTCGCGCTCCCCCCGCGAAGAGGCGTTGAGCATCACCACAGCAATGAGGCCGATGACAACAAAGACAAGCAGGGGCAGGGCAAGCAGCAGCCGTTTCATCGCTCAGGTCTCCTGCGGCTGCCGTCGCCGGATCGCCAGCAGCCCGCCGATTGCCATCAGCGCGGTGCCACCCCAGATCCACGAGACCAGCGGTTTGTCATAGAGCCGCAGCGTATAGCCCCGTTCGGCATCACCCTCACCGAGCACGGCATAGGCATCTCCGGCAAGCCGCGGGCGGATGGCGGCTTCGGTGGTGGTGGTCCCGGCGACGGGGTAGAACCGGATCTCGCTGATCATCTCATCCATGATCATGCCATCGTCATTAAGCAGCGACAGCACCGCCGCCGTGCTGGTGTAGTTTGGTCCGGTGATCGGCTCGACACGTTCCAGCCGCCAGGTCTTGCTGCCGGCACTGAGCACATCGCCCGGATAAACTCTCTCGATGGTCTCGGATTCAAAGAAACTGGCCCCCGCTGCTCCGAGAATGAAGACAGCTGTCCCGAGATGGGCGAGGTTCATCCCCCAGCGTGATGCCGGCAGCCCTGCCAGCCGCTTGCGGGCAGTGGTGAGATCACCTTTCAGGATGCCTGTGCTGACGACAATATCCGCAATAACACCGCCAACCAGCCAGAGCGCCAGCCCGACAGTGGCCAGTGCCGCCACGGAAAGCTGCTCGGAGATCATCCAGGTGATGGCAGCAGCCCCCACGGCAAGGCCGAGGGCAGGGATCATCCTCTTCAGTGCCAGCACGCCGTCGGCACGCTGCCACGCCAATAGCGGGGCACCGGCCATCAGCAGCACCATCAGCCCCATCAGCGGCGAGAAGGTGGCGTTGTAAAATGGCGGGCCGACCGATATTCGCGCCCCGTTCCAGGCCTCAAGCCCCAGCGGATAGAGTGTGCCGATCAAGACGGTGGCGGTGGCCACCACGAGCAGGAGATTGTTGGCGATAAGCGCAGTCTCGCGGCTGATCATCGCCCCGTCATCACGGCTGGCCAGCCTGTCGCCCCGCAGTGCAAACAGTGTCAGTGGCCCACCGATGCTGATCGCCAGAATAACGAGGATCACCATTCCCCGGGCCGGATCGCTGGCAAAGGAATGAACCGATGTCAGCAGCCCGGATCGGACAATGAATGTGCCCAGCAGGCTCAGCGAAAACCCGAGGATGGCCAGAAGGATTGTCCAGGTCTTGAAACTGTCCCGCTTTTCCACCACGACAACGGAATGGATCAGTGCGGTAGCGATCAGCCAGGGCATCAGCGAGGCGTTTTCAACCGGGTCCCAGAACCACCAGCCGCCCCAGCCCAGTTCATAATAAGCCCACCAGGAGCCAAGCGCGATCCCCATGGTCAGGGCTGACCAGGCCGCTAGAATGAAAGGCCGGGCCTCGCGGGCCCAATCGCGATCCGCCTTGCCTTCGATCAGGGCGGCCACGGCAAAACTGAATGCCACTGACAGCCCGACATAGCCGATGTAAAGCATGGGCGGATGAAAGGCGAGCCCCGGGTCCTGCAATAGCGGATTGAGCCCGTTGCCATCGAGTGGCGGTGTTTCAAGCCGCAGAAACGGGTTGGAGGTCAGCAGCACAAACAACAGAAAGGCCACTGCGATCATTCCCTGCACGGCCAGCACCCTTGCCTGACGCTGGCGGTCGATACCCCGTCCCAGGGCGACCATCAGGCTGAACAGCGACAGGATCAGCACCCAGAGCAAGAGTGAGCCTTCGTGATTTCCCCAGACGCCGGAAATCTTGTAGAGCAACGGTTTCAGTGAATGCGAATGCGAGGCGACAAGCTGCACCGAGAAATCCGAGCGCAGAAAAGCCACCGTCAGCAGAATGAAAGCCAGCAGGACTTGCGCGGTCAGCAGCCCGGCGGCCATGCGCCCGACACGCATCATCTCGCCATGATTGGTCTGTGCCCCGATCAGCGGCACAGTTGCCATCACCAGTGCCGAAGCCAGCCCGAGGGCAAGCGAGAAATGGCCGATCTCGGCAAGCCCGATCACTGGGCGTCTCCCTGCCCCTGCCAGACACCCTGTTCTTTCAGGGTTTCGGCCACTTCTTTCGGCATATAGGTCTCGTCATGCTTGGCGAGGACAGTATCAGCGTTGAAGCGGCGGCCATCAAAGACCCCTTCGGCGATGATCCCCTGACCTTCGCGGAACAGATCGGGCAGGGCCCCGGTATAGGCAATGGTCACCGCATTGCTGCCATCGGAGACATCAAAGCGTGTATCCATCCCGTCAATATCAACACTGCCTTCCACCACCAGGCCACCGACACGAATCCGGCGGTCATCAAGCGGCTTCGACTGCAGGTCTGTCGGGCCATAGAAATAGACAACACTGTCCTCGAGGGCAGTCAGCACGAGCCCGGCTGCCACGGCCAGCACCATTCCAGCTGCGGCAATGCCAAGCCCCCGACGGGCTTTGGGTGAAAGGTCAGCCATTCTCAGCATCCTCATCACGGGGGTGGGGCCGGGCCATTTCGAGCATGGCCAGGTTGCGGCGGGCGCGGCTCTTGCGGATCAGGGTGTGCAGGGTGATGACGGCAAGAACAGCCACCCCGGCCCCCCAGGCCGGCCAGACATAGGCGGCGTATCCGCCCATGGCAAAGAAATCAGCCATCGCGGCCTCCTGCCAGGCGATTGCTCAGCACATCAATGCGGCGCTCGGTGAGCAGGGTTCGCATCCGGCCGAGGCTGATCGCCACGAACCAGCCGAGCATCGCCACGGCCATCAGCAGCAGCGGGGTCAGCATCGACGGGTCTATCGACGGGCCATCCAGGCGCATGACGCTGGCTCCCTGATGAAGCGTGTTCCACCAGTCGACGGAAAACTTGATGATCGGAAGGTTGATCACCCCCACCAGCAGCAAAACCGATGCCGATTTACTGCCCCGCTCGCTGCGGTCAAACCCATCGGCCAGCGCAATATATCCGATATAGAGAAAGAACAGGATCAGCATTGAGGTCAGCCGCGCATCCCAAACCCACCATGTTCCCCACATGGGGCGCCCCCAGAACGAGCCGGTCACCAGGCAGATGAGTGCAAAACCGGCGCCGGGTAGGGCCATGGCCCGGGCCCCTATATCTGCCAGCGGGTGCTTCCAGACCAGAAAAAAGAAGGCGGCAACGGCCATGATAAAATAACCCATCAAGGCCATCCACGCTGCCGGCACATGGATATACATGATCCGAACGGTTTCACCTTGCTGGTAATCGGCGGGCGAATCGATAAATCCGTAATAGAGACCGGTCATCCCGCACAGGATAAACATCCCCCAGGCCAAAGGTTCAACAATGGCCGCAATTCTTAGAAATCGGGTTGGATTCGCGAGATAGTCAAACATGATACAAGAGCTATCCCATCAGATGAGTGTTGAAAACGTGACATTCTTACGCGGGGTGCCAGAATAATCAAAAAAAATTGAGATTGAAACATTTAAAAAATACTATATGTTTACTTAGATAAATCATTATATAAATCTCAGCTTTGCCGAATTGCTGGAACTGAGGCAGAACACATGAACACCACAGCCCCCCATCAACAGAACGGCGCAATGACAGCGCCTTCACCCCGGTCCATTATCGGTCAAAAGGCGCCGGTCTTCACCGCGCGGTCGACCCGTGGCCCGTTTTCGATGAATGATTACAAAGGGAAGTGGATGATACTGTTCTTCCACCCTGCTGATTTCACCCCTGTATGCACAACCGAATTCATTGCTCTTGCCCAGAAACAGCACGCCTTTGATGCGCTGGATGTCAAACTGGTGGGTATTTCTGTCGATTCCGTCTATGCGCATCTGGCCTGGGTGAATTACATTTCCCGGAAATATGAGGTTTCCATCGATTTTCCTGTGATCGAGGATATCTCCATGGCAATTGCCAAATCCTATGGGCTTGTCCATGATCACAGCCTTTCCACCGAGGGTGTTCGGGCCTGCTGCTTTGTCAACCCGGACGGAGTGGTCGAAGCCCTGATCCACTACCCGATGCAGATTGGCCGGTCGATCGACGAGCTGCTGCGGGTCCAGAAAGCGCTCATTCAGGTACGTGAAAGCGGCATGACCTGCCCAGCGGACTGGAAGGATGGCCAGCCGATGATGGCCTACCCAAACTCCAGCCAGCACAGCGAAGACCTCAGCTGGCTTGACCAGGCCCTTGAGAACTATAACGCGGGATAGGTGCCGTTTCAGGCCCCTGCCAACAGAAAGATCAGGCGATGAACGCGATTGAAGAAACCAAAATCAAACGGGCCGTGACACTCACCCAGGCACTGTCGCATGAGGTGCGTCTTCAGATCTGCGCGGTTCTGCTTGATGGTGAGGCTTCGGTAACGTCGATCTGTGATGTGCTCACTCTGCCGCAGCACAAGGTTTCACAGCAGCTGGCAATCCTCCGCCATGCCGAGATCGTGGCAACGCGCCGCCAATCCCGCCAGATTTTCTACACCCTGGCGGACAATCTGGTCGGTGCGCTTGTCAAGACGCTGCTCGATCAGCCCGACGCCCCGCATCATTCCCGTGAAGGGTTTTCCTTTGAAGCGGGACGTTTCGCCCAGATTAGTCAATCGTGATGGCCATGAAACCGCGGGCGTCTCTATCCCTCACATCATTGGTCCGCCTGGGGCTGATGCTTTTCGCCCTCATCATCGGCTCGCCTGCCCATGCCGATGAGGTCGCCTCAACACAGCTGATCATGGTCACATCGGACCATTGCCCCTGGTGTGAGGCCTTCGAGGAAGAGGTCGGCCGGTTCTACCATAAAACACCGGAAGCCAGTGTGTATCCGATGCTGCGTGTCGATATCGATGATCCGTTTCCCGCCGGTTTTGATGATCTCAACCCGGCCTTCTTCACCCCGACCTTCATTTTTGTCCGTGACGGCGAAGAACAGGGCCGGATCGAAGGCTATCCGGGCCAGGAACTGTTCTGGTGGCGGATGAGCGAATTTCTCCCCCAATAAACACCTGAAGAACGTTGTTTTTCCAGCCTCTCCGCCGGTCATCCCGGTGCAGCGATAGAGCCTGCCGCAGCCAATACATATGATTTGGTGTCCTGAAATATGCGGTAATTAATATATTGACAATATTGCACCAATATTTAACGATCATTGAAAGAAAATACTTTTAGGGGGGCTTCATGCGAAAGTTTTTTACCCTTGCGGCATGCCTGACCATGGCTGCAAGTGCCCACGCCGCCGATGTTCGTGTCAGCGAGGAAGGTCTCGTTGCCTATACGATTACTGATGGTGTTTCGATTAATGAATCGCTGACCGGTGTTGACGGTGATGCGGTCAATGGCCGTAAACTCGCCATCAACCGCAAAAAGGGCAACTGTCTGGCCTGTCATGCGATGCCCATCGCAGAACAGCCATATCATGGTGAAACGGCACCGACGCTTTACGGTGTCGGCAATCGTCTTAGCGAAGGCGAGCTGAGGATGCAGATTGTCAATTCCAAGGTCACCAACCCGGATACGATGATGCCATCCTTCTACCGTACGGCGGGGTATAACCGTCCCGGGAAGAAATTCGTCGGCAAAACCATTCTTTCGGCACAGGATGTCGAGGATGTTGTTGCCTATCTCTTGACCCTTACCAAGGATGAATAGGAAAAGGACAATGAAACAAAAACTTGTTTTGAAAGAAGTGTCCCGGCGTCATGCGCTTGGTCTGATCGGTGGCACGATTGCCATGTCCTCGATCGCCATGCCAGTGCTTGCCGATGCGGGCAGTGTTGCAGCCAAGGTCAACAGCCTGACCGGTGGTGCCAGCACAACCGATGAAGGTGTGATGCTGGATCTGCCGGAAATCGCCGAGAACGGCAATGCCGTTAAGGTCGGGTTTGAAATCGACAGCCCGATGACCGATGGCGACCACGTCAAGGCGGTCCACGTCATGGCTGACGGCAACCCAACACCGGATGTTGCCAGTTTCAATTTCTCGCCGGCCAACGGTGCCTGCATGGCGACAACCCGTATGCGTCTTGCCAAGACCCAGAACATCATTGTTCTGGCCGAGATGAGCGACGGCAGTTTCCGCCAGGCTGCGGCCCAGGTGAAGGTAACCATCGGCGGCTGCGGCGGCTGATCCATGTTTCAGGAGAACACAATGGCTAAAGTAAAACCTCGCGTTAAAGTCCCGAAAAAGGCCGATGCCGGTGAGATCGTCGAAATCAAGGCGCTGATCTCGCACCCGATGCATACCGGCCGTGCCAAAGACAAGCAGGGCAACGTTATCCCGCGTCAAATCATCAATACCTTCAAGGTGATGTTCGAAGGCCAGCAGGTCTTTTCGGTGGACATGGAACCGGCTGTTTCGGCCAACCCTTATGTTTCCTTCCCGTTCAAGGCGGCAGCCTCCGGCACGTTTGAATTTGTCTGGGTTGAAGATGGCGGTGCGGAATTCACTGTCAGCAAAAAAATGAAAGTATCTTGATCAGAGCCGGTTCACGGCTCAAGGGAGGATAATATGCTGAAGAAGTTCACGCTCACACTCGCGGCCACACTCATCGCCGGGTCGGCATTTGCCGCCAGCACGCCTTACCACGAAGGCAAGGCCACTGTCGTTAAGCCGACCGATGACCGCAACCCGCTTGCGGAAGTGGTCTCCGGGTATGATTTCCGCAAGTCCATGATTCGCGAAATGCAGGATGACGAGTTCTCGAACCCGGGTATGCTGACAGTTGAATACGGCATGGAAATCTGGGATATGGCCGATGGGTCGAACGGCAAATCCATGGCCGATGTCTGGACGGAATGTTCCGGCGTCGCGGCTGATGAGGCCGGGGCACTCTATCCGCGCTATCACGAAGGTGCCGGCAAGGTGATCTCGCTCGAACAGCAGATCAACTACTGCCGCGAGAACTTCATGGGGGCTGATCCCTACAAGTGGGAAAAGGCTGATATGCTGGGCATGTCTGCCTATATCCGTTACATGGCCAACGGCAAGACTGTTGCGGTCGATGTTTCCGGCCCCGCCGAAGCCACCTTCAAGAAAGGTGAGGAACTCTATTATCAGCGCGTCGGCCAGCTCGATATGTCCTGCGCACATTGCCACGAAGACAATTACGGCAACTACATCCGCGCCGATATGCTCTCCCAGGGGCATATCAACGGGTTCCCGACCTATCGGGTGAAGTGGAACGGCATGGGCTCGACCCACCGTCGTTTCCGCGGGTGCAACGATAACATCCGGGCCACGAAACTGCCTTACGGGCATGAAGACTATGTTGCCCTCGAGATGTATCTGGCCTGGCGCGGCAACGGCCTGACCGTCGAAACACCGGCTGTCCGCCAGTAAATTTCGAAAAGGCCCTCTGCTACTGGAAGCAGGGGGCCTTTTTCACTTTCAAATACATAAAAAATTGTATATATATAAACATATAGTTTTTGTTATATAATAGATCCGTGCCGTTGAGCAGGGTCGCAACAACGAGAATGGGTGCCATGCTTGATGTGTCTATAGGCGCAGCAGTCATCGCCGGGGTGTTAAGTTTCTTCTCACCCTGTGTGTTGCCCATTGTACCAGGATATCTCGGCTATCTGAGCGGGTTGAGCGATCGCCAGAATGCCGATCAACTGGCAGCGGCAGTCAAGCGGTTCCAGCTGGTCATGGCATCGGTGTTCTTCGTTGCCGGTTTCGTCTCTGTCTTCATGCTGATCGGCCTGTCCTCCTCCTATCTCGGCAGCCTGCTGGCCCGCAACATGACCTGGCTGCAACAGCTCGCCGGGGTTGCGATCATCATTCTCGGGGTGCATTTCCTCGGGCTTCTGCCGGTGCAGTTTCTTAACCGTGATCTGCGGTTCATGCCGAATTTCAAATCCGGCGGTGTCTTCTCCGCCTATCTGGTAGGGCTGGCCTTCGGGTTTGGCTGGACGCCGTGTGTCGGGCCGGTACTGGCGTCCATCTTTCTGGTGATCTCGACCTCGACCGATGGCGGTATTGGTGTTGGGCTGCTGCTTGCCTACGGTCTTGGGATTGGGGTGCCGTTTGTTCTCGTGGCGTTGTTCGCCGATATGTTCATCCGCCGCTTCGGGGCGATGACCGCGGTCATGCCTGTGGCAAAGATGGTTCTCGGGGGGCTGATGGTGCTCACCGGGGCTGCCATGGCGACGGGCTATCTGAATACGATCGGCTTCTGGATGCTGCGCCAGTTCTCAACATTCGGAACAGTGGGGTGATGATCATGAAAGCCATGAAAACACTGATGACAGGGCTGATGCTGCTGATGCTTGCCGGGGTTGCCAGGGCCGGGGACCTGACGCCGACCATGGGTGAGGACGGTATCTACCACTATGACTGGTACCACCAGTCCTTCCTTGAAATGGAAGACGATATCATCGAGGCCCTCGATGAAGGCAAGATCCTGATGGTCAAATATGATCAGAAGGGCTGCATTTATTGCGAGAAGATCGCGCTTGAGATTCTGTCTGAACCTGCGATCAACGCTTTTGTCCGTGAACATTTCGTCGTTGTCCAGCTCGATCTCTACGGCAACCGCGATGTGACCGATCTAGACGGCGAGACCATGCCGGAAAACGAGATGGCCCGCAAATGGGGGGTCGTGTTCACCCCGACGATCTATTTTGTCGGCACGCCCAGCGATGCCCCGACCCTGCCCGAGGCGAGTGACGCAATCATGCCCGGGGCGTTCGGCAAACTGACTTTCCTTGGCTTCCTTCAATGGATCAAGGAAGGCGGTTATGACGGGGATGAGCCGTTCCAGAAATATTTCGGCCGGCGAATGAATGAAATACGCAGTGAAATCGATGCGGCGCGTGCCGCCTCATCCTGATGATGTGAAGTAAGAAAAGGGGAAGATGATGACAAAAAACAAAAATCAGATGACCACCACTGAGGGCAAACTGTCCCGTCGCCAGGTGCTTGGCGGTGCGGCCGTTGCCGCAGGCGGGCTCGCCATGCCGACCCTCGCCAAGGCAGCCGAGGTGAACCCGGATAACCTGCCGCCGAACGTGTCGGAATGGACACCCTATCTCGGCCCGGGTGTGGATGCGAACCCGTACGGGATGCCGTCGGAACATGAAGCCCATGTTGTCCGCCGGTCGGTTGAATGGCTGACGGCGAGCCCGGAATCATCGGTCAACTTCACCCCGCTGCAGGATCTCGACGGCATCGTGACCCCGAACGGTCTCTGCTTTGAACGCCATCACGGCGGCGTGCCGGATGTGAACCCCACTGATTACCGGCTGATGATCAATGGTCTTGTCGATCGCGAGCTGCTGTTCAGCCTCGATGATCTGAAACGGTTTCCGCAGGTCAACCGCTTCCATTTCCTCGAATGCGCGGCGAATGGCGGCATGGAATGGCGCGGCGCTCAGCTGAACGGCTGTCAGTATACGTTCGGCATGGTGCACAACGTCCAGTATTCTGGTGTCCGCCTTTCCGATATCTGCCGTGAGGTCGGGGTCAAGCCCGAGGCCAAGTGGGTGCTTGCCGAAGGCGGCGATTCCGCTGGCATGAACCGGTCGATCCCGATGGAAAAGATCCTCGATGACTGCATGATCGCCTATTCGATGAACGGTGAGGCCCTGCGCCCCGAACAGGGGTATCCGGCCCGTCTCGTCGTGCCCGGCTGGGAAGGCAATATGTGGGTCAAGTGGATCCGCCGCCTCGAGTTCGGTGATATGCCCTATATGGCGCGGGAGGAAACCTCCAAATACACTGAACTCATGGAAGACGGCAAGGCACGGATGTTCACCTGGGTCATGGATGCCAAATCCTGCGTGACCTCACCAAGCCCGGAAAAGCATCTGATGCACAAGGGGCAGAATCTGCTCAAGGGGCTGGCCTGGTCCGGCCGCGGCAAGATCACCCGGGTTGATGTCTCGCTCGATGGTGGCCGTAACTGGCAGACCGCCGAGCTGCATGATCCGGTGCTCGACAAGTCGCTGACACGCTTCACGCTGCCGTTCCAGTGGAACGGTGAAGAACTGCTGGTGCAGTCGCGGGCCATGGATGAAACCGGCTATGTCCAGCCGACCATTCAGGCGCTGCAGGCTGAACGCGGGGTCAATTCGATTTATCACAACAACGCCATTGCCACCTGGCTGGTGAAGTCTACGGGGGAAGTAGAAAATGTTCGCATCGGTTAAATCAACAGGGCTGACAGCCCTCGTTGCGGTCGGTCTGCTGGCGGCATCGCCTGTGCTGGCATCGGATCGCCCGTTCAATCTCGGTACCATCGCGACACCTGAACAGGTGGCGGGCTGGGATATCGACGTCCGTCCCGATGGTAAGGGTGCACCGGTTGGTGGCGGCACAGCGATTGACGGTGAAGAGGTCTTTGCTGAACGCTGCGCCTCCTGTCACGGTGATTTCGGTGAAGGTGTTGACCGCTGGCCGGTGCTGGCTGGCGGTTATGACACCCTCACCAGCCATGATCCGGTCAAGACTCTCGGCAGTTACTGGCCCTATGCCTCGACAGCCTATGACTATATCTATCGGGCCATGCCTTTTGGCGAAGCCCAGTCGCTGACCGCTGATGAGACCTATTCGATCGTTGCCTATCTTCTCTACATGAATGACATCATCGACGATGACTTTGTCGTCAGTCATGAAAATATCGGGACGATTGAAATGCCGAACCGGAACGGTTTCTTCATGCCGGACCCGCGCCCTGATGGTCAGGTCTCTGCGGAACCCTGCATGAAAAACTGTGATGTTTCGACAGAAATCATTGGTCGTGCGCGTCTGATTGACGTAACACCAGAAGAAGATAGTTAACTTTCTCTTAATACAGGATGGACATGATGAAAAAGTCAGTTTTTGCAATTGCTGCCGTCGCCCTCATCGGGCTTGCCTCCAGCCAGCCTGCCCTTGCGGGTGATGCGGCTGCCGGTGAGAAGGTCTTCAAGAAGTGCAAGGCCTGCCACATGGTCAAGAAAGAGCGTCATAAATCGGGCCCGCACCTTGTCAATCTTTTTGGCCGCGCCGCTGGATCTGTCGACGGGTTCAAGAAATATTCGAAGGCCATGAAGGAAAGCGGCATTGTCTGGGATGAGGAAACCCTCGATGGCTATCTCGAAGCCCCGAAGAAATATGTTAAGGGCACGCGGATGAGCTTTGCCGGTCTCAAGAAGGAAAAGGACCGGGCCAACGTAATTGCTTATCTGAAGACATTCTCAGCGCAGTAAACATCATTGAAGGGAGGGGGAGATGAGAAGTTCACGCCGTGAATTCTGCCGTAACGCCGCACTGGCAGTGGCCGCAACCTCCCTCCCGTTCCTGCCCTCACCGGTCAGGGCCAGCACGATCAGCCTCGGTTCAGCCCGGGTCAGCAGTTTTTCTGACGGGACCATGGTGATCCCGTCCTCGATGCTGTTCGAGACCGAAGACAACCCCGAAATTGCAGCCAAGATGGCAGCCAGTGGCATGGGTGAGGGGTCGGCGGCACGGCCGCTCAACATCACCTATGTCGAGAAGGACGATCGCCGCATTCTCTTTGATGCAGGCAGCGGCGTCAATTTTCTGCCCGGCCTTGGTGAGCTGCCTGCCGCGCTGGATGAAGCCGGGGTGGATATCACCGAGATCACCGATGTTGTCTTCACCCATGCCCATCCCGATCATATCTGGGGTGTGCTTGATGATTTCGATGATCTGGCGATGCCCGATGCCACCTTCCATATGGCTCGCCCGGAATGGGATTTCTGGTATTCAGATGAGGCCCTGGCAGTGATGCCGGCTGGCCGGGAAAACTTCGCCGTCGGCGCCAAATCCCGGATGGAGGCGATGGAAGACCAGATCAGCCTGTTCGGCTTCGGCGATGAAATTCTGCCCGGGGTCGAGGCGGTTGACAGTGTCGGCCACACCCCCGGTCACGCGGCATTTGCACTCCATGACGGTGGCCAGAGCCTGATGATCCTTGGCGATGCCCTGACGCATCCGCTGATCTCTTTTGAACACCCGGGCTTCCGCAATCTCAGCGACATGGACAGCGATGCTGCCGTGGCCTCGCGGAAAGCCCTGCTCGATCGGATGCACACCGATGCGATGCAGCTGATCGGGTATCACCTGCCTCAGCCCGGTTTTGGCCGTGTCGAAAAGACTGCCGATGCCTGGCGCTATAATGCCGATGTGTAAAGGATAAAGACTATGATCTCCCGTCGTGAATTCATGCAGATGGCCGCCGTCACGGGGGTGACACTGGCCGGACACAGCAACTGGAACCGCCTTGCCGCCAGCCAGGCGATGTCGATGGATGACCTGCTCAAGTTTGATGCCAAAGGACAGGTGACGTTGCTGCACCTGACCGATATCCATGCTCAATTGAAACCGGTCTATTTCCGTCCGCCTTCGGAAAATTTCGGTGTCGGGGCCTATGAGGGTATCCCGCCGCATCTGGTGGCCGAAGGTTTCCTCAGCCATTTCGGGATCGCGCCCGGCACGCCGCTTGCCTATGCTCATACCATGGTCGATTACGTCAATCTCGCCCGCACCTATGGCCGTCTCGGCGGGCTTGACCGGACAGCGACGCTGATCAAATCAATCCGTGCCGATCGCGGTGATGACAAAGTACTGCTGCTCGATGGCGGCGATACCTGGCAGGGGTCCTATACCTCGCTGAAGACCAACGGTCAGGATATGGTCGATGCCATGGCACTGCTGAAGCCCGATGCTATGGTCGGCCACTGGGAGTTTACCTTCGGGACCGACCGGGTGATGGAAATCGTCGATGAAATGGAGTACCCGTTCCTCGGCGGCAATGTCTTTGATACCGAATGGGATGAGCAGGTTTTCGAGAGCACCGCGTTCTTTGAACGGGGCGGGGTCAAGGTGGCGGTGATCGGCCAGCATTTCCCCTACACGCCGATTGCCAACCCCCGCTATATGGTGCCGGACTGGTCGTTCGGCATCCGCCCGGAACAGATTCAGCAAAACGTTGAAGCCGCCCGTGATGAAGGCGCCGAGATCGTTGTGCTGCTGTCGCATAACGGCTTTGATGTTGATCAGAAAATCGCGGCGACGGTGAGCGGCATTGATGTGATCCTGACTGGCCACACCCATGATGCAGTGCCGGAAGCCATCAGGATCGGCAATACGCTTGTGCTGTCCTCCGGCTCCCACGGCAAGTATCTCGGTCGTGTCGATCTCAAGGTCGAGGGCGGCAAGGTTGTCGATGCCAGCAGCGGGGTGATCCCGGTCTTCAGTGATGCCATCACGCCTGATGCTGAAATGGCCGCCTATATTGAAAATGTCCGTGCTCCCCACGCCGCCGAACTTGAGCGTGTCCTCGGCAGGACGGAAACCCTGCTGTATCGCCGCGGCAATTTCAACGGCACCTGGGATGATCTGATCTGCGAGGGCATCAGGGAAGAACGTGATGTCCAGATCGCGCTCAGCCCCGGCTTCCGCTGGGGGACAACATTGCTGCCGGGGCAGGATATCACCATGGATGATCTCTACACCCAGACCAGCATGAGCTATCCCAATGTCTACCGGACGGAAATGACCGGGCGGCAGTTGCACGAGATTCTCGAAGATGTCTGCGATAACCTCTTCAATATTGATCCGTTCTATCAGCAGGGTGGTGATATGGTTCGGGTTGGCGGGATGTCCTATACCTGTGCGCCGAAAGCCGCCATGGGCAAGCGGATCACTGACATGACCCTCACCGATACCGGCGAGGCGATTGATCCTGACCGCAGTTACACGGTCGGCGGCTGGGCCTCGGTCAATGAAGATGTCGAAGGCCCGCCGATCTATGATCTGATGGAAAACTATATCAGCCGCAAGAAGACCATCTCCATGCCCGAGAACCAGACCGTCAAGGTCGTCGGCATGGGCTGATCAGTAAGACATTATCAATCATGACAGCCCCGGGGAATTTCCCCGGGGTTTTTTAATCGCCTGGTCACCGGCCACAAAAAAGGCGGCCCGAAGGCCGCCTTCCATGGTTGATGGAGGATATGATCAGGAGAACATATCGGCGGTGATGCCTTCGTACCAGCCGATGGATTCCTCGTAGGTTTCCTTACGGACAGCATCGGATTCACCACCCTGGGAGATGAACTTGTCGACCACCTCGATTTTCTCGTCACCAGCCTGGTAGTTGGCGCCAACCTTGACCCCGTCATTGGTGGCCACGAGGCTCCAGCAGGTGTTGGCGAAGCGGGCGTCATAGACGCGGCTGCCGGTGAGCTCACCGCGGATCGCGTTGGCTGCAACCTTGGCCTGGCTGTTCGCCGAGAAGCCGGATTTCGGCATGGCAGAAGCCACTGACGCATCACCGAGAACATAAATGTTCTCATCGGCACGGGAGGCCATGGTGGCCGGAACGATCGGGCACCAGTCACCGTCATTGACACCGGCTGTCATGGCGATGGAACCGGCACGCTGGGCCGGAACAACGCTGGCAGCGTCGGCCTTGAAGGTATCGAGATCAGTCTCGATTTCCATGGTCGAGGCGTTGATATTGGTGATCCCGCCATGGGTGTCGGGGCCAAGCCACTCGATCATGCCCGGGTAATGCTTTTCCCAGCCGGCCATGAACAGGCCCTGCTTGGAAAACTTCGGCTTCGGATCAAGCACGATGATCTTGGCCGTCGGGTTCACTTCCGACAGCAGATGGGCGATCATCGACACGCGCTCATACGGGCCAGGAGGGCAGCGATACGGGTTCGGCGGCGGTACCATGACAAAGGTCCCGCCCTTCTTCATGTTCATGACCTGATCGCGCAGAACCTGAACCTGTGTCCCGGATTTCCACGCATGCGGCATCCGTGTCTGGGCTTCTGCCGAGTAACCCGGAATGCTGTCATATTTCAGGTCGATACCCGGCGACAGAACCAGTTTGTCATAGGCGATCTTGGCACCGCTGGCGAGGTTCAGCGTCTTGCCTGCACCGTCAACCGAAGCAGCCCAGCCGTGAACAACGTTCACACCGTGATTGGTGGACAGACGGTCATAGGTGTGACCGATGGAGCCGTAATCGCGGAAACCGCCGAGATAGAGATTGGAAAAGAAGCAGGTGTAGTATTGCTTGCTGGCTTCAACGAGGGTGACATCAATCGCCCCTTTTGAATCCTTGGCAATATACCGTGCTGCTGTTGCACCACCGGCTCCGCCGCCGACAACCACCACTTTGGGTGTCGCACCGAAAGCCAGTGAGGGCATGGCAAGCGTTCCCGCAGATGCGGCCAGAATGCCATTAAACTTTCTTCTGGAAATGGTCATTGAAAACCCCCCTTCATTGTTGTGACTCAAAAAGTCTCTAAAGGAGGAGTATACAGCAAGATGATCCTAATACATAGGATTTTCCGAATAATACATATTGTTTTTTTGATGTTTATTCGAGGGGCGGCAGGGCGGCAAAATAGACAGCCAGCGATGCCATCTGTTCATCATCGAGACGGCCGGCAGCGATCTGCATGACCTTGTTTTCGAGTTCCTTGTTTTTATAGGCGTAGAGAATGGTGACCAAAGTTTCGGCATCGAGGCCCTGAATGGCAGGAATTCCTTTGTCTTTACCAGCCTGGTGGTGGCAGGTCACGCATTCGCCCGCAAGATATTCCCCATAGCCCGGATCGGCCTTGGCCAGAATTTTCTCGATATCGTCAACGGCGAGCGCGGGGCTGGCGAAGGCGAGGACAAAAAAGGCAACAAGAACACGCGACATCACGACACCTACGGAATTAAGCATATATCAAGATTGCCGCACCGTGCTTGCAGAAATCAAGGGAAAAAACACACCTGTTTTTTCGGCAGTGGCAATTTGTCAGTTTTTTTCATGGTGCGAGATCATTTATGGTGGTTTTCATAGTTGGAGTTTGACCTATATATAACGGTTCAAGTTTCCTGCATACCGAAGACCGAGTTCAGCCACCCTTGTTACGGGAAAGAAGAATTGGTCGTGACAATGGGAGTAACTGATGCGAATAGGCGCGTTAAAAGAAATCATGGAGGGTGAATCCCGCGTTGCAATGACGCCCGATTCAGCCCTGCAACTTCAGAAACTCGGCCATGAATGCTTCATTGAGGCAGGCGCAGGCACAGCCGCCCGTTTTGCCGATGATGACTATGCCAAGGCCGGCGTGACGGTTGTCAAATCCGCCAAGGAGTTGATGAAGTCGGCCGATGTGATCGTCAAGGTCCGGCCGACCACCGATGCCGAACTCAAGGCGATGAGCAAGGGCCAGACCCTGATCGGGTTTTTCAACCCGGCCGGATCGGAAGCCTCGCTCGAACTGGCCAAGGCCAGCGGGGTCAACGTCATCGCCATGGAAATGGTGCCGCGTATCTCGCGGGCCCAGAAGATGGATGCTCTTTCGTCAATGGCCAATATCGCCGGTTATCGTGCGGTTATCGAGGCTGGCAACAATTTCGGTCGGTTCTTTACCGGTCAGGTGACGGCGGCGGGCAAGGTGCCCCCGGCCAAGGTACTGGTTGTCGGTGCCGGTGTTGCCGGTCTTGCCGCCATCGGCACGGCCCAGTCCCTCGGGGCGATCGTCCGTGCCTTTGATGTCCGCCCGGAAGTCGCCGAGCAGATTGAATCCATGGGCGCGGAATTCCTCTTCCTCGATTTCGACGATAATCAGGACGGCGCCGCCACAGGCGGGTATGCCGCACCGTCGAGCCCTGAGTTCCGGGAAAAGCAGCTGGCGCTGTTCCGCGAGCAGGCCCCGGAAGTCGATATCGTCATCACCACGGCCCTGATCCCCAACCGGGAAGCCCCGGAACTGTGGACACGCGATATGGTCGAGGCGATGAAGCCGGGGTCGGTGATTGTCGACCTTGCTGCTGAACGCGGCGGCAACTGTAAACTCACCGTCGCTGATGAAAAGATTGTCACCGATAACGGCGTGACGATCATCGGCTACACGGATTTCCCGTCACGGATGGCGAGCCAGGCTTCAACGCTCTACGCCACCAATATCCGCCATATGCTGGCTGATCTGACGCCGGAAAAAGACGGCGTCATCGTCCATGACATGGAAGATGATGTCATCCGCGGGGCAACCGTAACTTTCGATGGCGATATCACCTATCCGCCACCACCGCCGAAAGTCCAGGCGATTGCCGCCAAGCCGGTCGAGAAAGCCCCGGAAAAGACGCCGGAGGAAATCGCCGCCGAGGAAGCCGCAGCGATGGCCAAGGCCGGCCGTCAACAGACCGGGCTTCTGATCGCGGGGGCTGCTGTCATGGCGGTGATCGGGATGTATGCCCCGACCAATTTCATGCAGCATTTCATTGTCTTCGTGCTGGCCGTGTTTGTCGGCTTCCAGGTGATCTGGGGTGTTGCCCATTCGCTGCATACACCGCTGATGGCAGTCACCAACGCCATTTCCGGGATCATCATCGTCGGGGCGTTGCTCCAGTTGGATACGGGCAATTCGATTGTCACGATACTCGCCGGGATCTCGGTACTGATCGCGACGATCAATATTGTCGGCGGTTTCATGGTAACCCGCCGTATGCTCCAGATGTTCAAGAAATCTTAAGGCGGAGGATCGACACATGACCATAGGACTTCAGACCGCCGCTTATATTTCGGCAACTGTGCTCTTCATTCTGTCCCTCGGGGGGCTGTCCAATCAGGAAAGCGCCAAGCGCGCTGTCTGGTACGGCATTATCGGCATGGCCATTGCGGTTATTGCCACGATTATCGGCTCATCGGTTGCCATCGAGACCGTGCTGATCGCCACCATTGTCGTTGGCGCGATCATCGGTGCGATTGTCGCCACACGGGTCGAAATGACGGGGATGCCCCAGCTGGTGGCCGCCCTGCATTCCTTTGTCGGCCTGGCGGCGGTGTTCATCGGCATCAATTCCGATATGACTGTTCATGATTTTGCCTCGAAGGCCGAACAGATCATCCATGAAGTGGAAATCTTCCTCGGTGTCTTCATCGGGGCGGTGACTTTCACCGGCTCGATCATCGCCTACGGCAAACTGGCAGGCAAGATCGACGGCAAGGCCCTGATCATCCCCGGCCGCAATATGTGGAATATCGCCATTGTCGTCGCCTCGCTGGTGCTCATGGTGATGTATATGAACCACGCCGGACCGTGGACGCTCTATGTCATGACGGGGCTGGCTTTCCTTCTGGGGATTCATCTGGTGATGGCCATTGGCGGGGCTGATATGCCTGTTGTGGTCTCGATGCTGAACTCGTATTCGGGGTGGGCTGCTGCCGCCACCGGCTTCCTGCTGGGCAATGATCTGCTGATCGTGACCGGGGCGCTGGTCGGCTCGTCGGGGGCGATTCTTTCCTACATTATGTGTAAGGCCATGAACCGGCATTTTGTCTCGGTAATCCTCGGCGGCTGGGGCGATGCCACTGGCCCGGCGATGGAAATCGAAGGTGAGCAGGTGGCGATTGATGTCGATGGTGTGGCCACGGCCCTTGATGAAGCGGACAGCATCATCATCGTGCCCGGTTACGGGATGGCGGTGGCCCAGGCCCAGCAGTCCATTTCCGAACTGACCCGGCGTCTGCGGGCCCAGGGCAAATCGGTGCGCTTTGCGATTCACCCGGTTGCGGGGCGTCTGCCCGGCCATATGAACGTGCTGCTGGCCGAGGCCAAGGTGCCTTACGATATCGTGCTGGAAATGGACGAGATCAACGAGGATTTCCCCGATACTGATGTCGTCATCGTTGTCGGCTCGAACGATATCGTCAATCCGGCGGCGCAGGAAGATCCGAACTCGCCGATCGCCGGGATGCCGGTGCTGGAAGTCTGGAAGGCGAAACAGGTGTTCGTGTCCAAGCGTGGCCAGGGTACCGGGTATTCCGGGATCGAAAACCCGCTCTTCTACAAGGAAAACACCCGCATGTTCTATGGTGACGCCAAGGCCAGTGTTGACAGCCTTCTCAGCCAGATCAACTGAGGCAGAACCACAGGATAGACCATGTGAAGGGCACCCCAGGGTGCCCTTTGCTTTTGCCGGTCAGGCGTCGAGCGCCTTGCTGATCTGCCGGGCGGCATCCTGCAACAGCCCGATCCGGCTTTCAGCATCATCGAGGGTAAAGCGCGGCATCGGGCCATGGACGGCAAGCACGGCGAGGAATCGCCCCTCAGCATCATTCACGGGCACTGCCACCGCCACCATGTTTTCATGAAATTCCTCACGGTCGAGGGCAAAACCATCGCGGTTGATCTGCATCAGTTCCGCCTCGAGTGTCTCGATCGATGTATGGGTATGTGCGGTGAAGCGGCTGAGGTTAAGGCTGGCGAGCATCCGCTGGCGTTCCGCTGATTTCAGGCTCGACAGATAAACCTTGCCGGAAGCCGTGCAGTGAAAGGGAACATGGGTACCGATCGGCAGCTGGATGCGGAAAGGCCAGTTGGTCTCAACCCGGTCGACATAGGTCATGCCTTTCGTGTCGGGCCGGACAAAGTTGACCGTCTCGCCGACCTCTGCCGAGATGCGTTGCAGGATCTGGTGGCGTGCGGTCAGCGGCAGGCCATGGTCGGCCAGCCGCGCGAACAGGCTGAGCAGCCGCTGTCGCGGGAACAGCCGCCGGCCTCTCTTTTCAAGATAGCCTTCATCAATGAGCGTGTTGCACAGCCGGTGAACACTCTGTTTCGGCCAGCCCAGTATCGTGTTGACCTCGGTCGGGGTGAGCGCTTTATCGGCGGCGGCAATCACCTCGAGAATCCGCAGCATACGCATATTGGGGGCGGTTGTATCACTCATCATCTTGCACATCACAGCCGGTCGGCATTTACGGCAACAGTGATGTCCCTTCTGGTTTTTTTGCTTGCTATTCGGCATCAAGCCATTACGATTTAACTTAACATAACAAAAAAGAGACTAAAAGTCTCAAAAATTGAAAGTTTTGGGGATGGAATGTGATTTCATCATCGTGGGCGCGGGGTCTGCGGGTTGCGTGATTGCCAACAGGCTTTCGGCTGACCCGAACACGCGTGTTGTGCTGATTGAGGCCGGGGGGCGTGACCGCTACCCCTGGATTCATATTCCGGTCGGCTATTTCAAGACCATGGGCAACCCGTCAACGGATTGGTGTTACCGCACCGAGCCTGACCCGGGGCTGAACGGCCGCAGCATCAACTGGCCGCGCGGCAAGGTGCTCGGCGGCTCTTCCTCGATTAACGGGCTTCTCTATGTCCGGGGGCAACCGCAGGATTTTGATCACTGGCGGCAGCTCGGCAATGAAGGCTGGGGCTGGAATGATGTGTTGCCGCTGTTCCAGCGTTCCGAAAACTGGGAAGGCCAGAAACTTGCCGAACGGGGTGTCGGCGGCCCGCTCAATGTGGCCGAGAATGCCGTCAACCGTGAGGTTATTGATGCCTGGCTGCGCGCTGCCGTTGCCGCAGGCTATCCCTGGACCGATGATTACAATGCCGAAAACCAGGAAGGTATCGGCTATTTCCAGATGACCATGAAGAACGGCCAGCGGTGCAGTTCGGCAGCGGCCTATCTCAAGCCGGTGATGCACCGCAAGAACCTCGAAGTGATCGTCAATGCCCATACCGAAAACCTGATCATTGAGGCAGGGGAGGCCCGCGGTGTCTGTTTCCGCCAGAACGGTCAGATGCGGGAAATCCGGGCCCGGTGTGAGGTGATTCTCTCGGCAGGGGCTATAGGTTCTCCGCAATTGCTGATGCTCTCCGGGGTCGGTGATGGTGAGGCATTGCAGCAGCACGGGATTGACGTGAAATGTCATCTCCCCGGAGTCGGGCGCAATCTGCAGGATCACCTGCAGGCACGGCCTGTCTATAAATGCCGGTCAAGCACGATCAACACTGAAATCCGCAGTCTGGCCCGGCTGGTCGGCATGGCGGTGCAGTATTCGGTCAAGCGGACAGGCCCCATGGCGATGGCGGCCTCGCTCGGGACAGGCTTCATCAAGACCTCACCGGCGGCCTCGACCCCCGATATCCAGTTCCATATCCAGCCGTTCAGTGCCGATTCCCCGGCGGAAGGGGCGCATCGGTTCTCGGCCTTCACCGCATCGGTATTGCAGCTGCGCCCTGAAAGCACGGGTGAGATCAGATTGCGGTCACGCAATCCCCAGGATCACCCGCTAATCTATCCCAACTATCTGGCGACTCAGAAGGATTGCGACACCCTCGTTGAGGGGATCAAGATCACCCGCCGCATCTGTGGCCATGACCCGGTGAAATCGCTGATCGTTGATGAGCACGCCCCGGGCAGGGCTGTCGCCTGTGACGATGACGAGGCGATCCTCGATTGGGCCCGCAACACCTCGACGACGATCTACCACCCCACAGGCACCTGCAAGATGGGCAAGGACGGGATGGCGGTCGTCGATCCAAGGCTGAGGGTGCGCGGCATCAACCGCCTGCGCGTCGCCGATGCCTCGATCATGCCAACCATCACCTCGGGCAACACCAATGCCCCGTGCATCATGATTGGCGAAAAGCTCTCAGATATGCTGCTGGAGGATGCAGGATAGAAAAACAGTTTCTGAAATACGCGGATCAATCGTCAAAGGATATCCGGGTTAGCTGAGCACAAAAAAGGAAGGGGGCACGCCTTCGGCTTAATTCCTGTTCAGCGTATCAAATGAAGGCTTGGTTCAACTGACAACATATGGGAGGAAACCATGTCAGTATTGAAAAAAATGATGAGTGTCTTTGCCGCCACCGGTGTCGGTGCGGCAATGCTGCTCGTGCCTGCCATGGTGCAGGCCAAGGAAGTGACCATCCGGGTTCAGTCGGTTATCCCGGCCAAGGCAGATGAAGTGACCATGCTCAACGAATTTGCTGCTGACGTTGCTGCCTTGACCAATGGTGAAGTCAAAATCGAAGTGCTGCCCGCTGGTGCTGTTGTCGGTGTCAAGGAAACCCTTGATGCTGTTGATGCAGGCCTGATCGAAGGTGGTTTTGCCTGGACTCATTACTGGTCCGGTAAGCACCCGGCAGCCATGCTGTTCGGTTCCCCCGTTGCCGGTGCCGGTGTTGGTATCGACAACATCGCGTTCCTGTCCTGGTTCCAGTACGGTGGCGGTAAGGAACTCTATGACCAGCTCTGGAAAGAGATGGGCGTGAACGTCAAGGGCTTCATGCTGCAGCCCGTGGGCCCGGAAGCCCTCGGCTGGTTCAAAGAGCCGATCAACTCGATGGAAGATTTCCGCAAGTATCGTTTCCGCACACCGCCGGGCATTCCCGGTCAGACCTATAAGGATATCGGCGTGGCTTCCGTTGCCATGGGCGGGGGTGACATTCTCCCGGCTCTGGAAAAGGGGACCATCGACGCAGCCGAGTGGTGCTGCCCGAAGCCTGATTCCGTTTTCGGTTTCCAGAAGGTGCTGAAGCACTACTATCTGCAGGGTCTCCACCAGGTTGTTGTTAACGCCGACCTTTACATCAACGGCGACGTCTACAACTCCCTCACGGACCATCAGAAGAAAGCTCTTGAAGTGGCAGCCAATGCGTCGCTGTCCAAGGCCATGTCCTATCGTATCTACGAAAACGGCAAGGCCCTCAAGGACCTGACGGAAAACCATGGCGTCATCCTGCATGACACCCCGGCTGACTACTTCCCGGCTTACATGAATGCGGCCAAGGCATCGCTCGAAAAGAACGCTGCCGAGAACGCCTTCTTCGGTGAAGTCTGGCAGTCCCAGAAGGACTTTGCGGCCATCGCCGTACCGTTCTGGGCCGGGGCCCAGGCTTCCAACGCTGCCCTCGGCAAGGCTTTTGCTGACAGCGTGAAGTAACCATCATTGAGGCCGACGGGCGGGTGACTTCCCGTCGGCTTCATCCAGACGACCACCACCATCACAGGGCGGAATGCCATGACCCAGGATCAGGACCTCAACAATCTCGACACAACGGATGAGATGATTGCCGAACGGCGTGCCGGTGCACCTGGCGAAACCCCGGAGGATATGCATTGGCTGTCCCGGTTGATTGTCGGCAATATTGACCTGCTCAACCATTGGGTCGGCAAACTCACCTGCCTGATGCTGCTGCCGGTGATCGGGGCCATGGTCTATGAAGTGGTGGCCCGTAAACTTTTTATCGCCCCCACCGACTGGGCCTATGATACCAGCCGGATGTTCAGCGGGGCCATGTTTATGATGGGGGCCGGATACGCGCTGATGCGCGGTGTTCATATCCGGGCTGATTTTCTTTATCGCAACTGGTCTCCCCAGACACAGATGTTGGTCGATACAGCGCTCTATCTGCTGTTCTATTTCCCGGCCATGCTGTTTTTTCTCAAGATTTCAACTGATTATACCATCAAGGCCTGGGTGACCTGGGAACGCTCCATGGATACCACCCTGATGGCCCCGCTTGCCCCGGCTCGAACCGCCATGCCTGTTGGCGTGTTCCTGCTGTTGATCCAGGGGGTTGCGGAAACCCTGCGGGCGATCCACGGGATTGATAACCCGATCCGCAAATGGATTGTCCGGCTGCTGCCTCTTTATGCTGTCGTGCTGCTCTATGCCTTCTGCAACACCTTCTATCCCGGACTTGTGCCGTTTGCCGATATCTCTGATTTCAGCCTCAAAGGGGCTGGGGGGCTGTCGCCGGAACTGATCGGGGTGGTCATGATCGGGGTCATGCTGCTGGCGATTTTTGTCGGCTTCCCGATTTCGTTTACGCTCATTTTCCTGGGCTTCATGTTTGGGGCCTGGGGCTTTGGCGGCCGGATGGTGTTCTATCTGGAAACGCTGCAGTTCAACAACGTCATGCTCGAACAGACGCTAGCCGCCGTGCCGCTGTTTGTCTTTATGGGGATCATGATGGAACAGGCCGGGCTGATGGAACGGCTGTTCACCTCGGTGCAGCTGATGCTTTCCCGGACCCGCGGGGCGCTCTATCTGGCGGTGCTGTTTGTGTCGACCATTTTTGCCGCTGCCACGGGGATTGTCGGGGCGTCGGTGACGATCCTTGGGATCATGGCGGCGAAGACGATGAACCGGTCAAAATATAATGTTCGCCTCGCATCAGGGACAATCACCGCAGGTGGAACGCTGGGCATCCTGATCCCGCCATCGATCATGCTGGTGGTGATGGGGCCGGTGTTGGAAGTGCCGGTGACAGACCTGTTCTCGGCGGCGATTATCCCGGGGATTCTGCTGGCCTCGCTTTATGCGGGTTACACCATGATCCGCTGCTGGCTGAACCCTGATCTGGGGCCGATCCTGCCGGAAGCCGAACAGCCCGAGACATCGAAATATTACTGGCTTGAATCGATCCTCGTGATTGGCTCGATCATCACCTTCTTCACCCTCATCATCAAGGGGCTCTCCGGCAGTCTTGCCGGGTATTTCCCGTTTTCCTCGATCCTCATTCCGCTGGCCTGGGCCGGGGTGATGTATGCGGCCTCGCTGTGGGTCAAGAAAAACAAGCCTGCCGGGTTCTTCTTCTCCGATCTCTGGCATGAATTTTTCATGGGGCTGGTGCCGCCCTCAGCGCTGGTGGCCTTTGCCCTCGGCTCGATCCTGTTCGGCTGGGCAACGCCGACAGAAGGGGCGGCCTGCGGGGCTTTCGGGGCGCTTGTGCTGACCATCGCCTATGGCAAGTTCAACCCGCCGCGGTTTTATGATGCGCTGATCAAGACGCTCGAAATCTCGGTGTTGATCCTGTTCCTTGTTGCCGCTTCCAATTTCTTCGGGGCCGTGTTCTCGCGTCTCGGGACGCCGCTGATGCTGACCGAGTTTCTGCTGTCATGGGATCTGTCGGTAACAACAGTCCTGATCATCATCATGGCGCTGATCTTCCTCTTGGGCTGGCCGCTGGAATGGGTGCCGATCGTCCTGATCATCGTTCCCATCCTGATCCCTGTGCTGGTTGAGATGAACGTCAACCTGACCTGGTTCGGGATTCTGGTGGCGGTGAACCTGCAAACGGCTTGGCTCAGCCCGCCGGTGGCGCTATCGGCATATTTCTTGAAGGGGGTGGTTCCCGAATGGGATCTGAAAGATATCTATTTTGGCATGATGCAGTTCATGGTGATCCAATTGATCGGACTCATCCTCATTTTCGTGTTCCCGGAGATCGCTCTCTGGCTTCCCGAATATATCTACGGCAAATAGGAGCAAAAAATGCCCGTTCGTTATCTCAAAAAGGCTGAAAGAACACCGCAGACAGGTACAGATGAAACCCGCAAGATTGTCTCGTCTATGCTTGAAGCGATCGAAAAGGGGGGCGAAGAGGCCGCTCTTGGCTATAGCCGTGATCTCGATGGCTATACCGGCCCGGCCGTGCTGGGGCGTGATGCGATCGAGGCTGCCGCTGATCAGGTTTCCGACCAGCTCAAGGATGATATCCGCTTTGCCTATGACCGGGTGACGTCTTTTGCCCGGGCACAGCGGGAATCAATCAACGAGTTTGAGGTTGAACTGTCGCCGGGGCTCTGGGCCGGGCAGAAACTGATCCCCATCGAAACCGCCGGATGCTATGTCCCCGGGGGGCGCTATGCCCATGTTGCCTCGGCAGTGATGTCGATCGCCACGGCCAAGGTCGCCGGAGTGGACCATATCGTGGCGGCCACCGCCCCGCGGGGTGAAGACGGGCCGAACCCGGCGATCGTCTATGCGATGAACCTCTGCGGTGCTGATACCATTCTGGCCATGGGCGGGGTGCAGGCGATTGCATCGATGACCAATGGGCTTTTTACCGGCAAGCCAGCTCGGATTCTGGTGGGCCCGGGCAACCGTTTTGTGGCTGAAGCCAAGCGGATGCTCTATGGCCGTGTTGGGATCGATATGTTTGCCGGCCCCACGGAAATTGCTGTCATTGCTGATGAAACGGCGGATGCCGGGATTGTCGCCGAAGATCTCGTCTCGCAGGCTGAGCACGGGCCGGATTCTCCGGCCTGGCTGATCACAACCTCAAAAGACCTGGCTGAGGATGTCATGGCCCGCATGGAAGGGTTGATCAACGCCCTGCCGGATGTCGCCCGGGCTGCCGCCACCGCCGCCTGGCGTGATTACGGCGAGGTCATTCTCTGCGATACCGATGAGGAAGCGGCCACGGTTTCCGATGAATACGCCGCCGAGCATCTCGAAGTCCAGACCGCCAGGGATGGCTGGTACAGCGACAGGCTGAAGAATTACGGCTCGCTCTTTGTCGGCGAAGAGACCACCGTCACCTATGGTGATAAATGTTCCGGGACGAATCATATTCTCCCCACCAAGGGTGCTGCGCATTACACTGGCGGGCTTTCGGTGCACAAGTATCTCAAGGTGGTGACAACCCAGCGCATGACAGCCGAAGCCAACCGTGAGGTCGGCCTCGCCGCGGCACGGATTTCCCGTCTCGAGGGCATGGAAGGCCATGCCCGGGCGGCGGATGTCCGGCTGCGGAAATATTTCCCGGGGGAAAACCTCGGCGATGCTGCCGCGGAATAAGGCCGGCTGATGACCACCAGCCTCTTTGATCTCTCCGGCCGGACGGCTCTCATCACCGGCGGTGGCAGTGGCCTTGGCAAGGCCATGGCTCATGCGCTGAGCGATGCCGGGGCGCGGATTATTCTGGTGGCACGCCGGGAGGACAGGCTTGCCGAAGCGCTCGGTTCCCGCGATGGGGCCTCTATCGCGATTGATCTCACCGCCACGGGGGCGGCCACGGGGCTGCGTCAGCGGCTTGATGAGACTGGTAACAGCCCCGATATCATCATCAATGCTGCCGGGGTCAATCCCCGCCAGCACGCCGATGCGATCAGCGAAGAGGAATGGCGGAAGACGGTTCATCTCAACCTCAATGTTCCTTTTCTGGTTGCCCGGGAATGTGTTGCGGCGATGAAAGCCAGGGGCTGGGGGCGGATCATCAATATCGGCTCGCTGCAATCACAGCGGGCTTTCGAGAACGGCATTGCCTACGGGGCGGCGAAAGGCGGGGTGATCCAA
>JBMHCY010000094.1:0-12334 GCA_049889655.1 Puniceispirillales bacterium (SeqCode) | reverse complement strand
GCCGCCGCTGTGAAAATGAGCGTAATAGCCGTAATCCCACCAGGTGGCGATGATGCCGCCTTCGTCACCGGCGATCTCCCCCACCGACTGGAATGTCTTGGTCACTTCTTTGTTGAAGGTCGGCCGGGGAATATAATCCGTGTTCATCCAGGCGGCAGCACCGATCACCATCACCGCGCCCAGGCCGAGGCTGACGAAATCGCGGCTCAGTACAGACATGGATTTGCTGAAGACGGGAAGCGAGAGAGCCAGACGGCCGCCAGTCATGATCAGCCAGGCGACCCCGAACCAGACAAAGGGCGCTCCAAAAAACGCATAACGAACACCGCCCAGCACCGCCAGCACCCCGAGCATGACAAACGGCAGAAAGACAAGCCCGCGCGATGGCTGCACCAGCACCCATAGCAGAAACCCGCAAAGCCCGATGATCCCGATTGTCGGGTTGCCCGTCATGGTGTTGAGGGTGGCCATCAGATCCAGCCGAGAAAGTTCGGTGATCGTCCTGAAGGTATCGGGGAAGATCAGCACCATCTCGCTTGCAGGTGCCTCGGCACCGAAATTGATGGCAAAAAATTTGTCCAGAACAGCCGTCATCAGGTCAGTGATATTGGTCAGGAACGTGAGCGGGTTCGTGGCCAGGACAAACACAGCCGGGGCGAGCAAGGCGCGCTTCAGGTTCTGCTGCTGGATCAGGATGCTGATGAATAGCAGAAACGGCAGAAGAACGATATAGACGGCACTTTCCTGCCACCAGAGGTTGATATCGGCAATGAGCGCGGTGATCAGCGTATAGCCCAGCATCCGGGCGAGGTTTTTCTCCCGTGCTGTCTGCAACACAAGCGCCAGTGCCAGCGCGAGAAACGCAACAATCATTTGATCGGTATCGATCCGGCCAACACTGGTGCGGACGAGATAGGCCGAACTCATGCCGAGGCCAAGCCCGGCCAATGCGCCTTCCACCGGGTACCCCGCCACCCAGAACATGACACCGATGGCCACCACGGTGAGGAAGGCTGAGACCGCGATCATTGCATGGCCCGCTGTCAGGACATCACCATCAAAGAAACTGTCGGCCAGCCAGGCAATGGCGACGGAAAGCAGGGGCACATCCCGCATCTGTATGGGCCGATCGGGCTTGATCTCCTCTGTCCGGTTATCCTGTCGCAGATAGGCTTCTGTGCGTTCAGGGTAGAGACGTGATGCAGAAAATGAGGTGAGCGATTCCCCGTTCATCAGGTCTTCGGCCTGGATCAGGAAATAGGCAGCATCGGTGGTGGTGATGAGCGGTGTTTCATCGGCAAAGAAAACCTGAGGGTTTTCCTGCCAGATTGTCCATTGCCGATCCCGTATCTCAAAATTGATCATCGCCGCGAGCACGATCAGCAGCAGCGCCCCGATCGTATAGCGGATATCAACAGATGACCGCAGCCACGATCGGTTGAAAACAGCATCATGGCGGGCAACAAGCGTGGTGAGGAACGATTTCATCAACAAGGTGTCTTTAACTGTGGCTTCCTCACCCTAATCAGACAACGCTGTCGGGGCAAGATCATTTGCCTTCAGGATGGCTGAAAAAGACCGCCGGCCCAGTGCCAGCACGGTGGCGGATGGCTTTCAGCCGTGGCGCGGGCAGCGGCGACGGTATCAAACACCGCAAAGAAGGTGGCCCCACTGCCGCTCATCCCGTGCCCCAACGCCCCGCCACTTTCGGCAAGGTCGCGGATAAGAAGCGCACCGGCCTCAATATCAGGGCAGACTGCTGAGGCGGCCTCGGTGAGGCTATTGCCCAGCCTGATCAGCCCGGCAAACCCTGCCGGGTCGATCACCGCCGGGTAATCCGGGGTCGGGGCAAAAGGGGTTTCTGCTGCGGCACGGGCCCGGAACACATCGGCTGTCGATACCGTGACACCGGTATTGAGCAGGACAAGCCCGGGGCCTGTCGCCCTGGTTTCGGCTTGCGGCAGGCTGACCGGGGTGATCGCGTCCCCGATGCCGCGCATCCGCCAGGCGGCCCCCCTCGGGGCTGCCAGGCAGACCGGAATATCCGCACCGAGACCGAGGCCGAGGGCTGCCAGACGGTCATCATCAAGCGGCTCACCAGACAGCCTGTTGAGTGCGGTGAGCACCGCTGCCGCATCGGCAGAGCCGCCGCCGATCCCTGCTGCCACCGGGATATGTTTTTCCAGCGTGATCGCGAGCGGCTGCCGCCAGCCTGTCGCATCCCGGAAAGCATCACGTGCCCGGATGACGAGATTATCATCCTTGGCCTCAAGCATCGTCGCCATCGGCCCGGTGATATCAAACCTGTCTGTGGCGGCCGCGGTGATGTCCAGACGGTCGGCCAGATCAGCAAAGACGGCAAGGGAATCGATCAGATGCAGGCCATCATCACGGCGGCCGGTCACCAGCAGGTTGAGGTTGATCTTGGCGGATGCGGTGAAACTTATCATGGGTCCAGCTGGGCCTTTGTTGCCTCGATCTTGGCTTCGATCGTGGCCGGATCAAGCTCGTCCCCCGGGGCTTCCAGCACACGCTGCCATTGAAAGATCGCTTCACGCAACCGCCCTACCTTGTGATAAGCATCCCCCAGATGATCAGTGATGATCGGGTCGGCAGGCCGCAGCATAACAGCCCTTTCGAGGAACTGCACGGCACGGTCATAGCGGCCGAGCCGGTAATATCCCCAGCCGAGACTGTCCATGAAATAACCGTTGCGCGGCTGGGCCGTGACCGCAGCCCGGATCAGCCGCAGGGCCTCCTCGGGGTCACCTTCGTGTTCGAGCAGCCAGTAGCCGAGGTAATTGAGCGCATAGGCATTGCTTTGATCCAGCTGGATCGATTGCCGAAGGGCGGCCTCGGCCTCGTCAAACCGTTTAAGGCTGTCAAAGGTGACGCCTCTTTTGTATTGCAGCCGCGCCCTGCTGCCTCCAAGCACAAGCGCCTGTTCATAATGTGAAAGCGCCTGTTCATGATCACCGTGGCGGCGGGCGGCATCGCCGAAATAACGCCACAGATCGGCATGGTCCGGGTTTTGTTCAAGCATCCGGCGGAACAGTGTCGAGGCGGTCTCAAAATCATCATCGACACGGCTCCGGTGCAAGGCCGTGACCAGCATCGTCGGCTGGTACCACGGGCTTTCGGGGCGGATCGCCTGATACTGGGCCATCCCTTCCTCAATGTTGCCAATCTGCCGGAACTGGTTGCCGAGGTGATAGCGCAGCAGATCATGATCGGGGTCGATATGCGCAGCAAACCGCAGCCGCGCCAGAAACCCGATAGGCGAGGACGGGTCACTCTGGCCGGCGGCAATCACCGCTTCAACGAGCAGATCAGCGGTGTCAGGCGGGATCATCAGGGTCGAGGTCCCGGCCCTGATATCGGCCATGATCCTGCCCTTGGCGAAGGATGCCCCGAGCCTTTCACGGAGCACGGTTTCGGCATCCCCGATCCGGCCGTTGCGGGCGAGGATCGATGCCATCGACAGGACAGTCCCGACAGTCAGCCCCGGCTGATCGAGGGTTGAGCGCACCGCCGCGATCGCATCACCGCCGCGGCCGAGGTAATCCATCATGGCGGCGGTCTGGCTGAACATCAGCGGTTGTGGTTCCGCGGTGTTTTCCGGGTCAGCGAGATCGAGCAGCCGCGACAGCCCGGCATCCCCCTGTTGCTGAAAGGCCAGCGCCCAGGCTTCGAGAATGATCGCCAGCCGCCGCGAGGTGATATTTTCATTGAGATGCCGGGCCACGACTTCGAGCCCGGCCCAGTCCCCGGCCCTGGCTGTGATCGCCGCGATCGGCTCACCCCCCAGATTGACAGGGTTTCCCTGCTGTTCGAGCGTGCTGGCAATCGCCGCCGCATTTTCGATCTGGCCACTGAGATAAAGCGACCGGAACGATCGTTCCAGCAGTTTCGTATTGCTGGGGTCAGCGGTCAGTGCCGCTGTGTATTGGCGGGCGGCTTCATCGACATCGCCGCGCAACGCGGCGTGATGCGCCACCAGAAAGGAGGCTGCGTTTTCAAGGCCCGGTCGCGACTCTGCTGCCGGTGTCCCCGGGCTGCTGACAACAATGTCCTGCGGCTGGCAGGACGATACCGCCAGCATCAATGCCACGATTGCGCTTCTGGAACCCATCAGCGACCTGCCTGAAAAAAAGACCATGGCCTAGGATATGGCCATGGTCTCTATCGGGTAAAGGGCTGATTTACATATTCGGGTAAGCCGGACCGCCGCCGCCTTCCGGCGTGACCCAGCGGATGTTCTGCGTCGGGTCCTTGATATCGCAGGTTTTACAATGCACACAGTTCTGCGCATTGATCTGGAGCCGCGGATTGCTGCCATCCTCTTCCCGGACAATTTCATAGACTCCCGCCGGGCAATACCGCTGTTCCGGGGCATCATAAATCGCCAGATTGTGGTCGACAGGCACTGACGGGTCTTTCAGCTGCAGGTGTGCAGGCTGGTTTTCCTCGTGATTCGTGCCCGACAGATAGACCGATGAGTTGCGGTCGAAACTGACAACATTATCCGGCTTCGGGTAGTCGATCTTTGGCATTTCACTGGCCGGTTTCAGGCAGGTGTGATCCTCGTGATGGCGGAATGTCCAGGGAGCCTTGCCCCGCAGGAGATAGGTGTCGAGCCCGGCATAGGCCATGCCCAGCCACAGGCCCTTGGCAAAACCGGGGCGGATATTGCGAACCCGGTAAAGCTCATCCCAGAGCCAGGATTTTTCCATCTTCTCGGCATAGGCCACAGGTTCGATCCCCTGCGCGTCCTCGGCCAGGGCTTCAAAAACAGCTTCCGCGGCGAGCATGCCTGATTTCATCGCCGTGTGGGTGCCCTTGATCTTCGGGACATTGAGGAAACCGGCGGTACAGCCGACAAGGCAGCCGCCGGGGAAGGTCAGTTTCGGGATTGACTGGAAGCCGCCTTCATTGAGCGCACGCGCCCCGTAGGAAACCCGGCGGCCACCCTCGAACACGTCGCGGACCTTCGGGTGTGTCTTGAACCGCTGGAATTCCTCAAACGGTGACAAATGGGGGTTGGCATAATCAAGCCCGATCACATAGCCGACCGCCACCTGATTGCCGTTCAGGTGATAAAGGAAGGAGCCGCCATAGACATCGGTGGTCACCGGCCAGCCAACCGAATGCCAGACCTTACCCGGCTCGGATTTGGCCGGATCGATATCCCACAATTCCTTGATCCCGATGGCGTAAGTCTGCGGGTCCTTGCCTTCCCGCAGATCAAATTTTTCAAACAGTGTCTTGGTGAGATGGCCGCGGCACCCTTCAGCGAAAATCGTCTGCTTGCCCAGCAATTCCATGCCCGGCTCATAGCCGTCGGTCTTCTCGCCATCCTTGCCGATCCCCATATCGCCGGTGGCGATGCCGCGGACACGGCCATCATCATCATAGAGCACTTCGGCGGCAGGGAAGCCGGGGTAGATTTCAACACCGAGGGCTTCGGCCTGTTCTCCCAGCCAGCGGCAGAAATTGCCAAGGCTGATGATATAGTTGCCGTGGTTGTTCATCTGCGGCGGTGTCGGCAGCCGGAACGACCCGGTCTCGGTCAGGAACATGAAGCGGTCATCCTTTACCGGCGTATCAAGGGGGGCCCCCTTTTCCTGCCAGTCGGGGATCAGCTCGTTCAGTGAACGCGGCTCGAGCACAGCCCCGGATAGAATATGCGCGCCGACTTCCGCTCCCTTTTCGATGAGGCAGACCTCGATCGATTTTCCGGCCTCATTGGCCAGCTGCTTCAGTCGGATTGCAGCAGACAGGCCGGAAGGCCCTCCGCCGACGACCACAACATCGAATTCCATCGATTCGCGTTCCATTGTTAACCTCCGCTTCCCTCAGGTCGTTGTTGGCTATTCCATGATGAACAATCAATAGACGCCATCATTACATCATTATAGTATCTGTCAATCACGCAGAATTTCGCCTTAACCAGACAGAAATTGTCATCATGCCGCCTGATCAAGAAGACAAGCTGACGCCGGAAGCCGCTTTGGCCATGCTGCGATTCCAGATTGAGGCCGGGGCCGACGAATGTATCGATACCATGCCGTTCAGCCCTGAGGCCCCGCAACCGGCAGCCCGGCCGCAGGCGGAAACGCCCCCTCCGGCCGCCCCGGCTGCAGCCAAGGCCACCCCACCCGTCGCCGGAGACCAGCCGATGACAGCATGGCTGGATGCGGTGACAACCCTTGATGAACTGCGCGTCGCCTGTGAAGCCTTTGATGGCAGCGACCTGAAGAAGACAGCCACCAATATGGTGTTCGCCGACGGCAACCCCGAAAGCCGGGTGATGCTGATCGGTGAAGCCCCCGGAGCCGATGAAGACCGCCAGGGCAAACCGTTTGTCGGTGTATCCGGGCAATTGCTCGACCGGATGCTCGCCTCGATCGGTCTTGATCGAAACACAGTCTATATCAGCAATATCCTGCTCTGGCGGCCGCCGGGCAACCGGACTCCAACCACTGAAGAAACCGCACTGTTTCTGCCGATCATCCGGCGTCATATCCAACTGGCCCGGCCTGAAATTCTGGTGGCTCTCGGCGGCTCGGCGGCAAAAACACTGCTGGCCACGACCACTGGTATTCTGAAATTGCGGGGCCAGTGGCACGCGTTTGATGACGGGGCTGGCCGACAGGTGCCGATCCTGCCGACACTGCACCCGGCCTACCTGCTGCGCAGCCCCGGCCAGAAGGCGCTTTCATGGCATGACCTGAAGATGCTCAAACATCGCCTTGATGGCCATGACAAGAGTTGATTGTCTGCCCTGATCCGGTAGACTTGTCGTGATTTTCCGACGGCCATGACGAGAGAGGATTTTATTGTGCGGAACTGGCGTGTTCATCTCGCTGCATTGATGATCGCCCTGTTGCCGGTTGCGGCCGGGGCGGAGACGATCCCGTTCCAGCACACCCCGCATGATCTGCCGAAACCGCTGAGCCCGGCGGATGTTGACCGCTACCAGCAGATTTTTGATTTGCAGCAAGACAAGAAGTGGAAAGAGGCCGACCGGTTGATCAAGGCCCTCGACAATGACCTGCTGCTCGGCCGGGTGCTGTCACAACGCTATCTGCATCCGACAGGCTGGCGGTCGACCTATAAAGAGTTGCGGAACTGGCTGGCGGCATACAATGATCACCCTGCCGCTTCACGCATCTCCTGGCTTGCCAATAAGCGTCGCCCAGCCAATGCAAAAGCGCCGAAAGCCCCGAAAAAAGGCTATCTGAACGGCTATGGCCGGTCGTCCATCGGCGGTGCCTATATCCCCATTCCGGCGACGACCAAGGGGCGGGCTTCGCCGGCCAAGACACGGTCGATTGCCCGCAAGATCCGCTACCGCGTCCGCTCGGGCTGGCCGACCGGGGCGCTTGAGCTGCTCAACAAGGCCAATCTGCGTTATCTGACGAAATATGAAGAAGCCGTGCTGCGCGCCGATATCGCCCATGGCTATTTCATCTACGGCAAGGATATCGCCGCCATCAGCCAGTCGAAGAGAGCCATTGCCCTGGCCGGAAAAAAGGTTCCGAGGGCGTATTGGACAGCAGGCATTTCGGCCTGGCGGCATGGTGATCTCGATCTTGCCATGGTGTTTTTCCGGCCGCTCACCGAAGCTGAAAAGGCCCCGGCGGCACTGGTCAGTGCCGGGGCATTCTGGGCATCCCGGGGGGCATTGCGACGTGGCGAGATTGACGATTCGTTCCGCTTCCTTGAGATCGCCTCACGGTCACAGGACAGTTTCTACGGCATGCTTGCCGCCGAAGCCCTGGGGCAGGATATCACCCTTGATTTCAGCCTGCCGCCACTCAGGGCCGATTACATCACCTGGCTGAACAGCATCCCCGGGGGCCAGCGTGCCTTTGCCCTGTTGCAGGTGGGCGAGACCTACCATGCCAGCCGCGAGCTGCGCTATTTGTGGGAAGAGATGACCCTCGACCAGCGTCGCCAGACCATGGTGCTGGCGGCCCGGACTCATATGGCGGGGCTGTCTTTCCGGACCGCTGATATCCTGCGGCGTGAACACGACCAGCACTTGTATGCCGGGCTCTACCCGATCCCTGATTTCGAAACCGGTGATCCGATCCGGGTCGATCAGGCGTTGCTGCTGGCGGTGATGCGGCAGGAATCAGGCTTTAATCCGCGGGCGCGATCCTGGGCCAAGGCCAGCGGCCTGATGCAGCTGATGCCCTCAACTGCAGCCTTCATCGCCCGGGACCGCCGGTTCCGGGGGTCGCGTCGGCATGATCTGATGATCCCTGAGATCAACATTCGCCTCGGTGAAGATTATATTCTGCATCTGTTTGATGAGCCGCCGGTGAACGGTGATCTGGTGCGTCTGTTGGCGGCCTATAATGGCGGCCCGGGCAATCTCAACAAATGGATGCGCAAAGTTAATCATGGCGGTGATACCCTGATGCTGCTCGAAAGCCTGCCATCCCGCGAAACCCGGTTCTATGTCAAAAACGTGCTGACCAATTACTGGATTTACCGCAAGCGGCTCGGCAAGGATGGCGAGGTGCTGGCATCAATCGCCGCCGGTGACGGCCAGGAGCCGCCAGCCGATGCGCATCTCCTCGGGCAGTCCTGCAGCCTGACACGGCTGTCGGAACGCTGTGCCGAGCAACCCTGACAGAGGACCTCTGGGATGACCGGAAAACTCAGCGACAAGATTGATTTCGTGCCCATCGGCATCGCCGTCATGACAGTGTCGGACAGCCGCACCGAAGCCGATGACAAATCCGGTGATACGCTTGTCGAAAGGCTGACAGGCGCAGGCCATCATCTCATCAGCCGGACCATCGTCCATGATGATATCGATCAGATACAGGCCATGCTGCGGATCTGGATCAACGACCCGGAGATCGACTGTATCCTGACAACCGGCGGCACCGGCGTCACTGGCCGGGATGTGACCCCGGAAGCGCTCAAGCCTGTTTTCGATAAAGAGATCGAAGGCTTCGGCGAGATGTTTCGCTGGCTCAGCATGGAAAAGATTGGCACCTCGGCCTTGCAGAGCCGGGCCCTCGGCGGTGTTGCGGCGGGAACCTATATCTTTGCCCTGCCCGGATCGCCCTCAGCCTGCCGAGATGGCTGGGACCTTATCCTCAAATGGCAGCTCGATATCCGCCATCTGCCCTGCAATTTTGTGGAAATCATGCCCCGATTGATGGAAAGCGGGATCGGTGGCCGCAAGAGCTGAGACGCGGGGCGGCCCGGATTTTGCCCTTGAGCAGAGCCTGCTTGCAGCAACACCTGCCGATCTTTTCGCCACCACCCCGCTGCAGGTGATCGGCATTGACGAAGCCGGCCGCGGGCCCTGGGCCGGGCCGGTGGTTGCCGGGGCAGCCTGGATCAACCCGGACCATCTCAAGGCCCTGCCTGCCGGTATTGATGATTCGAAACGGCTGACTCCGGGGCGGCGGCAGGAACTGCTTGCCGGGCTCACTTCCCTGGCCGAAAATCCTGAAATCCTGCGCTTTGCCACAGCCTCAGTCAGCGCTGCCGCCATCGATGAGAGGGGCATTCTCCCCGCCACCTTTGATGCCATGGAAGCCGCCGCGATTGAGATTGCTGCCACCAGTGACAGCCTGGCCCTGATCGTCGATGGTCATCTGGCCCCGCCCTTTGCCGATCTCGCCCGACGCCAGACGATCACGGTCATGCCGGTGGTCAAGGGCGATCAGCGGGCGCTCAGCATAGCCATTGCCGCCCTCGCCGCCAAAGAGGCCCGCGATGCCGAAATGCGGCAGCTTGATAAAGCCTTTCCCGGCTATGGCTGGGCCAGCAACATGGGCTACGGCACCCGCGATCACGCCGACGCCCTGGCGAAACAGGGGCCGACACCGCAACACCGGCTCAGTTTCAGGCCGGTGGCCCGGGCTGCCGAAGCCCATGGCTACACCAGATAAAGGGGGCGTGATTCCGCCGCCCACAACATATAGAAATCAGTTTAAGAAATTCCGATAAGCCATTGACCTTGTTTGATTCTTCGGTGAAATATCGAAGGTATTGGAGGGTAGAACAATGGCGGCATCAGGCCTTGATCCGGCAAAAATAGCGAATACGGTTCAGCCAGGAAACTGTGTTGAGGTGATGCGCCGTCTGCCCGATGACTGCGTTGATATGATCTTTGCCGATCCGCCGTATAACCTGCAGTTGAGCGGTGCGGTGCTGACCCGGCCTGATGAAACGGCGGTCTCGGCGGTTCTGGATGACTGGGACAAGTTTGACACCTTTGCCGCCTATGACCGGTTTTCCGAAGAATGGCTTCGCGAAGCCCGTCGCGTGCTCAAGCCCGACGGCACCATCTGGGTGATCGGTTCCTACCACAACATCTACCGTGTCGGGACTATCCTCCAGAATACCGGGTTCTGGATGCTCAATGACATCATCTGGCGGAAGACCAACCCGATGCCGAATTTCCGCGGTCGCCGGTTCACGAATGCCCATGAAATTCTGCTCTGGGCAGCGAAGACAGACCGGTCACGCTACACTTTTAATTACGAATCGATGAAAGCGCTCAATGACGATGTGCAGATGCGGTCGGACTGGCTGCTGCCGATCTGTAACGGCGGTGAGCGGATCAAGATCGATGGCAACAAGGCCCACCCCACCCAGAAACCCGAAGCTCTGCTCGCCCGGGTGATCATCGCGGCCAGCAATCCCGGTGATCTCATTCTCGACCCGTTTTTCGGCAGCGGCACCACCGGGGCGGTGGCCCGCAAACTGCATCGCCGGTTTATCGGCATTGAACAGGACAGCCGCTATATCGACATCGCCACCAAGCGGATCGCCGCGGCGAGCCCTCTGGATGATGCTGAACTGCTGGCCCTGCCATCCAAGCGGGCCCAGCCTCGGGTGCCGTTTGGCACGCTTGTCGAACAGGGGATGATCACCCCGGGGGAAATCCTCGTCTGCCCCAAGGGCAAATGGCGGGCCCGTATCCGTGCCGATGGCAGCCTTGTTCATGACACCGGTGACAGCTTGCCGCTCAACGGCACCATTCACACTTTGGGGGCCAAACTGCAGGGGCGCGAGACCTGCAACGGCTGGGCGTTCTGGCATCTGCAGCGCGGGGCGAAGACGATCCCCATCGAGGATCTGCGCGCCGAGATGCGGATCAGGCTTGGCGCAACGGCCTGAGCAGCAAGAGCCCGGCTGTAAAAAGGGCAATCACCACAAGCATCCCGATACGGTCACTGCCGCTGAGCAGCACGAGCCCGCCATAGAGGAACGGGCCCATAAAGGCTGTGGCCTTGCCGGTCAGGGTGAAGAAACCGAAAACCCGGGATTCCACCCCCCGGGGGGTGAGCCGCAGGATATGGCTGCGGCTTGCTGATTGCAGGGGGCCGACAAAAACCCCGAGCAGGCTGCCGCTCGCCCAGAACAGCAGTGGCGATGACACGCTGATGGCGATGACGCCGAGACCGATAAGTGCCACCAGTGAGAGACGGATCGTTGCCAGGCTGCCGAAACGGTCATCGGCCCAGCCGCCCAGCACAGCCCCCAGCCCGGCGGTGATATTGAGCACGATGGCAAAGATGATCACATCCTGCTGACTGAAGCCATGGACCCGGGCGGCAAAGATCCCGCCCATGGCAAACAGCGTCACCAGCGCATCGGCATAGAGCAACCGGGCGAACAGAAACCGCAGCAGACCTGGCGTCTGGCGGATTACCCGCCAGCCGCTGATGAAACTCTCGCGGAAGCGGGTTTTTTCTGGCGCGGTTTCCCGCACGACAAGGAAGATTGGCACGGCGAAAACCGCAAACCAGAGCCCGGCCAGTGGCATGGTTGCCCGCACGGGTTCGGCCAGTTCGGGGTTCAGCCCGAAAGGTGGTTCCGCCGGAAAGATGAACAGGCCGAGCGCCAGCACCAGACAGAAGATCGCGCCGAAATAGCCCATCCCCCAGGCGGTACCTGATACCCGACCGAACTGCTCGCGCGGTGCAATGCCGGGCAGCATGGCGTTGTAGAAGACAAAAGCCAGTTCGCCCATGATCATGGCCCCGGCTGAGAGCAGCAGGGCCATGGTGGCGAATTCTGCCTCAGGCCGGATCAGCCAGAGCAGGCTGACACAGATGATGCTGGCAAGCGAGGTGATCGCCAGGAGCGGTTTGCGCCAGCCGTTGCTGTCGGCCACCACCCCCAGCAGCGGGGCGGCAAGGGCGATGATGATGGCGGTTCCGGCATTGAGCCAGGCCCAGGCCACAGACCCGCCGTCAGGCATCACCGCGGTGGCAAAATATACGGCAAAGATGAAAGTTGTATGCAGGGTCGGCAAGGGCGATTGCGCCCAGTCATAAAGCCCGTAGGCCAG
>JBMHCY010000093.1:0-14556 GCA_049889655.1 Puniceispirillales bacterium (SeqCode) | reverse complement strand
GGCCGCACCGTTGACAGCATGGCGGTCGAGATCACTGTCTGGTCGGTGAACGCCTTTACCGCCGCCGATGATGTGGAGCCCGTGCCTGAAACCGAAACCACCGCGGCGACCACCGCCGGGAATGATCGCCCGCTCTTCGATCCGGCCACGGGGCAGATGCTGGAAGCCACCGCGATCATACGGCAGACGCTCGAGCCCGGGATGCAGGCGGCGGGCCCACTGCTCATCACCGAGGATGAGACCACTGTCGTCGTCTCGCCACGGTTTGATATCACCGCCCGTGGCGATGGCTGCCTTGTCCTGAACCGCCGCAACAGCGAAGATGGAGGCGTGCATGACTGATCCGGGACGCGTAGCCTATCAGGTCATGTGGAACCGCCTGATCTCGATTGTCGAGGAACAGGCGCAGGCGCTTGTCCGGACAGCGTTTTCCACCTCAGTGCGGGAAGCCGGAGACCTCTCTGCCGGGGTTTATAACGATCAGGGTGAGATGCTGGCCCAGGCTGTCACCGGCACCCCCGGCCATGTCAACGCCATGGCGGATGCAGTGGGGCATTTCATCCGCCGCATCGGCCGCCAGAATATGTTCGATGGCGATATCTACATCACCAATGACCCCTGGGAAGGCACCGGCCACAAGCATGATATCACCATTGTTACACCGTCTTTTCATCAGGGGCGGCTGATCGGTTTCTTTGCCTGCACCGCCCATATCACTGATATCGGCGGCCGCGGGTTCGGCGCCGATGCCAACGATATTCATGAAGAAGGGCTCGCCATCCCGATCATGAAATACGCCGAACGCGGCAGCCTTGATGAGACACTGTTGATGATCATCCGCAGCAATGTGCGTGAACCTGATCAGCTGCTCGGCGATATCACCGCGCTCGCCACCTGCAACGGCATTGGCCATCGCCGCCTGATCGCCATGGTCGAAGAGTTCGGGATGGATGATCTGGGCGGCATATCTGCCTTTATTCTCGATAATTCCCGGGCCGCGACGCTCGAGAGGATCAACGCCCTGCCCCGGGGCGAGGCCGATGGCCATATGCGGATTGACGGCTATGACACCCCGATTGATCTGCGTGTCAGGCTGCGGATTGAAGAGGACCGCATTATCAGTGACTGGGCGGGGACCAGCGGCATTGACCGCAAAGGGATCAACGTGCCGCTCGTCTACACCAAGGCCTATGCCTGCTATGCACTGAAATGTGCGATTGCCCCGGAAATCCCGAATAACGCGGCCTCGCTTGCGCCGTTCGAGATCACCGCCCCGGAAGATACGATCGTCAATGCTGTCTTCCCGGCACCGGTTGCCCTGCGTCATGTCATTGGTCACATGATCCCCGATACAGTCTATGACGCCCTCGATAAACTGCTGCCCGATCTGGTACCGGCCGAAGGGGCGGGATGCCTGTGCAATTTTCAGGTTTCGTTGCGGCCACGGCGCGATGCCCCGGCCCCTGATGATGCCCGCCGGGCTGAGGTGCTGACCTTCAATTCAGGCGGCTCCGGCGCCCGCCCGGGACTTGACGGCATGAACGCCACCGCCTTCCCTTCCGGAGTCATGACCATGCCTGTGGAAGCCACCGAACAAGTCGGTCCGGTGATCATCTGGCGCAAGGAATTGCGGCCGTCATCGGGGGGTGCCGGCAAATACCGCGGCGGCCTCGGGCAGTATATGGATGTCGGGGCCCATGACGGTCACGAGTTCGACTTTTCGGCCATGTTCGATCGGGTTGATCATCCGGCAAGGGGACGGCGCGGCGGCCATGATGGCGGTGCAACCCGCCTCGAGCGCAGTGACGGCACACGGCTCAGGGGCAAGGGCAAACAGTTCGTCGCCCCTGGCCAGGTCGTCGCGATGGCTTTCCCGGGCGGCGGTGGTTACGGTGACCCACAGGACCGCCCGAAGGAGGCCGTGATCCGCGATCTTGCCCTCGGCTATATCACCGCCGATGACGCCCGTGATCACTACGGCATGGATGAGGCCGAGATCACCGCTGTTCTTGAGCGCGCCGAGCAGGGAGAGCTCTTCTAGAAACGCCGAGGCTCAGGCATCCTGATTGAGCGCATCCATCGCCGGAATTTCCTTCTCACGGCGGGCGATATAGGCGTTCAGTTCTTCATGAATGCCGGGGTCAAGCGGCGGGGCTTCATAATCAGCCAGCAGTTTGCGCGCCTGATCGAGCGCCCGGGTCGGGGCATCCTTTGATCCTTCCGCCACCCATTGTTCGTAGGAATTGTTGTCGAACAGTTTCGGCATGAAAAACGCTTTCTGGAAATTTTCCTGGGTATGGGCGTGACCGAGGTAGTGGCCGCCGGGGCCGATATCCCTGACCGCAGCCAGGGCTTCATCAAAATCATCCCATTTCAGGCCTTCGGCCATGCGGTAGCCCATGGCACATTGTTCGGCATCCATGACGAACTTGGCCATTGAACAGTGCATCCCGGCTTCGTTCCAGCCCGCCGAATGCCAGATGTAGTTTGCCCCGGAAAGCAGCACCGCCATAAGCGTGGTGGCACTTTCATATCCGGCCTGGGCATCCAGTGTCTTGGCCCCGCCGAGGGTGTTGGAGGTACGCCACGGAATCCCGTAATGGCGGGCCATCTGGCCGATCATGAAATTCATCAGGCTGATCTCCGGGGTGCCTGCCATGGGCGCCCCGGACTGCATGGAGACCGTCGAAAGATAGTGGCCGTAAATGGCCGGGCAGCCCTTGTTCACCACCTGGGTATAGGCAAGGGCAGACAGAGCTTCGGCGTTCAGCTGGACCACCGAGGGCACTGTCGAGGCCGGGGTGTTGGCCCCGCCCAGCACAAAGGGTGAGCAGAGCACCGGCTGGTTGCGGCGGTTGAAGGCCCGCATCGCACTGAGCATGGTTTCATCCCAGACAAGCGGCGAATTGCCGTTGCAGTTCCCAACCACAACCGGATGCGTCTTGAGGTAGTCTTCACCGAAAAGAATGGCACACATATCCAGCACATCCTCGGCATTCTTGCCCGAGGTGGTCATGCCCATGAAGGTCTTGTCGGAATGCAGGATCGACGACATCGTAATCTGCAGATGACGGTGTGAAACCGGATGATCCATCGGCTCGACAATGTGATGCGCCGAGGAATGGATCGCCGGCAGCATCTGTGAAAGTTTGTGAAAATCGGCCAGATCGGCAAGGGTCGGGGCACGCCGGTTATCATCGAGATCACGCAGATAGGGTGCCCCTGTCATCGGCACGAAGATCGATTGCCGTCCACCCAGTTCAACCGTGTTCTGCGGGTTGCGGGCATGGAGTGTGATCGTCCCGGGGATCGTGCTGATCAGCTCGCGGACATGGTCCCGGTCAAGATGGACAACCTCACCCCGGACATCGGCCCCGGCCTTTTTCCAGTCTTCAAGGGCAATATCATCGCGGAAGACAACACCGACATCTTCGAGAATATCCATCGAGGCGGTATCGATCCGCTCGATCTCTTCCTGCGAAAGCGGTTCGGTCAGGGGGAGCCGGTTGGTCAGCCCCGGCAGCATATCCTGCTTCGGTTGCGTTCTTGAGGCACGGCGGGTTTCCCGGCCGCCGCGGCGCCCCTGAGGAGCTGTATCCTGTGGCATGACATCTCGCGAGAATCAGATTGTACGTCACGAAAATATGGTGCAACCTTGCCGATGCGTCAACAACAGAGGTTTGCCGTCAGACCCCGGCGCCGGGGGGAGGAAAAAAGCGGCAGAAGAATTGGGATTATGGATTTCTACGGCATCTACACGCCTGTCATCACCCCCTATCACGATGATTACAGCATTGATGAGCCGTCATTCGACGCCATGCTGGAAAAACTGATCGCCGACGGGGTGCACGGGATCATCATCGCAGGCACAACCGGGGAATATTATGCCCAGACCCTTGAAGAACGGGTGCAGCTGCTGCGCCGCGGCTGTGAGGTTGTCGGCGGCCGCCTGCCGGTCATCGGCGGAACCGGGGCCATGCGGACAGAAGATGCCGTCTATCTTGCAGAACAGGCCCGCGATGCCGGTGTTGATGCGATCCTGATCGCCACCCCGCCATATTCCGTGCCGACGGGGCGGGAAAATGCGCTGCACGCGATCAAGGTTGAACGGGCGGCCGGGTTGCCGGTGATGCTCTATAACTATCCCGGGCGGATGGCGGCGGAAATGGATGAGGATTTCCTCGACCGAGTTGGCCAGTCACCGAATTTCAAAGCGATCAAGGAAAGCTCCGGTGATATCAACCGTGTTCATCTGCTCGCCCGGCGGTATCCGCATATCGCCCTGTCCTGCGGGATGGATGATCAGGCGCTGGAATTCTTTGCCTGGGGGGCGCGCAGCTGGGTCTGTGCAGCCAGCAATTTTGCCGCCCGCGCCCATATTGCGCTGTGGCAGGCGTGTGTCGTTGACGGGGATTTCAACAAAGGCCGCCGGATCATGACAGCCATGCTGCCGCTGATGCAGGAGCTCGAACAGGGCGGCAAGTTTATCCAGTCCATCAAGCACGGGGTGACCCTTTCAGGCCAAACCGCAGGGATACCGCGGCTGCCGCTGAAACCCCTCAACAAGGATGAAAAACGCGCGCTCGAACAGGTCATCACCACCATGAACACCACGATCGACACCATTGAAAGGGGTCTCTGATCATGTCCGATTTGCTCAGTCTTGAAGATTACCAGTCGCTGGCCGCCTCCCTTTCGCTGCCGGCCGCGGCCTTTGTCGATGGCGGTTTCCGCCAATCATCCGGCCCTCAGATGCAGACGATCAATCCGGCCACCGGTGACGTGCTGGTCGAACTGGCCATGGCCGCCGAGAAGGATGTTGATCATGCCGTGGCCAAGGCCCGGGAGGCCTTCGATGCCGGGCACTGGTCGAAACGTCATCCGGCGGAACGCAAGGATGTGCTGATCCGGCTCTGCAAACTGCTGACTCGCAACCGGCATGAACTGGCTGTCATGGAATCGATTGAGAGCGGCAAGCCCGTTCAGGATTGTGCCACCATCGATCTGCCGGAGACGATCAACACGATCAAATGGCACGCCGAGGCTATCGACAAGATCTACGATGATACCGCCCCCGTGGGGGATGGTGCGATTGCCATGATCAGCCGCGAGCCGATCGGTGTTGTTGGCTGCATCCTGCCGTGGAATTTCCCGATGCTGATGCTGGCCTGGAAGATCGGCCCGGCTCTGGCGGCGGGGAATGCCGTCATCATCAAACCGGCGGAACAGACAAGCCTGACTGCCCTCAGGATCGCCCAGCTGGCCAGCGAAGCCGGACTGCCCGATGGCATTCTTCAGGTCCTCCCCGGTGACGGGCCGACGACAGGTGAGCCGATCGGCCGCCATCCCGATATCGATATGGTGAGTTTCACCGGATCGACGGAAACCGGCCGCCGGTTCCTCCACTACGCTGCGGAATCGAATCTCAAGAAAGTCGTTCTGGAATGCGGCGGCAAGAACCCTGCGATTGTCATGGATGATGCCGAACACCTCGATCAGGTGGCCGCCCATATCGCCAACGGGGCTTTCTGGAACATGGGGCAGAACTGCTCGGCCATCTCGCGGCTGATTGTCCATGAAGGCGTCCATGAGGTGCTGATGGAAAAACTGCTCGCCCATACCCGTGAATGGCGGCAGGGCAACCCGCTCGACCCGGCCAACCGCCTCGGGGTGCTCATTGACCAGGATCATTTCAGCAAGGTCAGCAGTGCCATTGAGACTGCCAAAAAGCAGATGGGAAAGCCGGTGATCGGCGGCGACAGCCCCGACGGCAAGGGGATCAGCCCGACCATTTTTGACAAGGTTGACCCATCCTCAGCGCTGGCCCGGGATGAGGTTTTCGGCCCTGTTCTGGCGGTGATCCAGGTTGCTTCGGCCGATGAGGCGCTTGCCCTTGCCAATGATACATCCTACGGGCTGGCGGCATCAGTGTTCTCGAAATCGCTGGCCCCGGCGCTCAGAACCGCCCGCGATCTGAAGGCCGGAACCGTAACCATCAACTGCTATGGCGAAGGTGATATCACAACACCGTTTGGGGGCTACCGGCAATCGGGTTTCGGCGGCCGCGACAACAGCCTCGCCGCCCATGACCAGTTCACCGAAATCAAAACCATCTGGATCGATCTTGAAGACAAGGCCCCCGAGGACATCACCTGATGGGCGAACAGCGCGGTATCACCCGAACCCCGAAAGACCCGGGGCCTGCCGCCTGGCGTGAAATCCTTGGCGAATTGCCCGGCTATCCCCGGTTGGAGGGTGACCATACCGCTGACTGGCTTGTCATCGGCGGCGGCTATGCAGGGCTTTCGGCAGCCCGCCGGCTTGGCCAGTTGCGGGGCGGCGACAAGGTGATCCTGCTTGAAGCCTCGCTGTTCGGGGCGGGTCCTGCCGGGCGCAATTCCGGTTTCATGATCGACCTTCCCCACGATCTCGGCAATGAGACCTATGCCTCCAGTCTCGAGGTCGACCGCAAGCAGATCATGCTTAACCGCCATGCGATCAGTTTTGCCCGTGCAGCCGCCGAAGAATACGATATGCCCGAAGAGGCGGTTGCCCCGACCGGCCGGATCAACGGTGCCACTGGTGATGCCGGGGAATATCACAACCGCAGTTACAAGGCGCATCTCAAGAATCTTGATGAACCTTATGAGATGCTGTCCGCCGATGATATGGAACGGATCACCGGGACGACCTTCTATTCGAGCGGAATGTTTCTGCCGGGTGCGGTGCTGCTCCAGCCTGCGCTGTATATCACCCGCCTCGCCGCGGGCATCCATCGCCAGCACGCCCCGCAGATCAGCCTCCATGAAAACAGCCCGGTGCTTTCCTATACCCGGCAGGGGAGCGACTGGCGGGTGGTTACCCCCAACGGCAGTGTCACCGCGCCAAAGATCATCCTGGCGGTGAACGGCCACGCCCAGTCTTTCGGTTTCTTCAAGGGCCGGCTGATGCATGTCTTCACCTATGCCTCGATGACCGAACCGCTGACCGATGACCAGATCAAACGGCTTGGTGGCGAACGCCGCTGGGGGGTCACCCCGTCGGACCCGATGGGTTCTTCCCTGCGGCGTATCAGCGGCATCGGCGGTGACCGGATCACTGTCCGCAACCGTTGGACCTATGATGCGTCTATGGAAGTCCCGGAAGAAAGGGTGGCCCGCTTCGGCCGCGATCAGGATGAGAGTTTCCGGCGGCGTTTTGCCAGTATCGGTGAGGTCAGGATGGCCTATCGCTGGGCTGGGCGGCTGTGCCTGTCGCGTAATTCTGTCCCGGCGTTTGGCGAGGTGGAAGACGGTATCATCTCCGCCTGCTGCCAGAACGGGCTGGGCACCGCCAAGGGCACGCTGGCCGGGATCGGTGCTGTCGATCTGGCAACGCGGGCGAATTCAGAAATTGTCGATGATATGCTGAGCTATGATGCCCCGCAGAAACTGCCGCCGGAACCGCTGGCATCGATCGGGGCGAATCTCTTTCTGCGCTGGCGTGAATTCAAGGCCCGCCACGAATTATGATGCTGAGGCCCCGGCCTTTCGCTGCATCCATGCCCGCCAGGTCAGGTCGATCGGTTTCGTGCCTCCGGCAGCCATGGTCACAGGCCGGATGGTGTTGTCAGCCCCGATACCGGCAAGGTGCATGATCCCCACCGGCGCATGAAAAGGCTGGGTTTCGGTGAAAAGATGGGTGTCCTCATCATAGCGGAACACCGATGTCCAGTTGCAGATTTCGGGCAGCAATACCGTCGACAGATCATGGCGATAGACCGCCAGCCCGAGCCCCAGCTGATCAGCCCCGAGTTTCCGGCGTTGCGGCAGCGCCTCGACACAACGGTACATTTCTTCCCGCCAATACTGCCAGAGCGGCGAGTTTGCCCCGGCGGCAAACACACCGGCATTGATGATCGGGACTTCCGCAAGCCGTTTCTTGTCAGCCCGTGGCAGCGATGATGAATTGGCGAACATCGTGTACCAGTTCCGGCGCAGCGGCTGACCCAGCATATTGAACTCAACGCCATTGCCCCGGGCCACATCCCAATCATGAAACCGGCTGCGCTGGGAGACAGCACAGAGATCCGCCTCATCGCCATGGTCGAGCAACGCATCGAGCCCGGTACGGGTCTGGAACCAGCAATCCGCATCCACAAAAACATAGAGATCATGCCCGGGGAAGAGATCGGGAAGATAGGGTTTGGCCATCAGCACGAGCGCCCCTGAAGGGCCGCGGAAATCAATCGCATCGAAAGGCGGCGGCAGGCTGATCCGGTGCATCTCACCCCCGGCAGCGATGATCTGCTCGCGGGTTTCGTCAGCATAACCGAAATCGAGCACGGCAATACGGCCGTCATAACCCTGGGCCCGCGCCGACATGACGCAATCCACCGTCATGGCCCCGAAATATTCATCACCACCTGTTACGATTATCGACGCCATCCTGCGGCAAACACCCCTGGTCAGTCTGATCGGCCGACCTTACGGGAATTCACTTCCACTTAGCAAGCAGACTTTAATATATTTGAGCTGACCGGAGCGGTTGCCGATGCCTCAATCCTGACGCTGCTGGGCGATGGTGATCATCACGCCTGCCGCAATAATAAAGATGATCCCGAGCAGGCTGTAGCGGTCCGGGGCAGTCCCCCAGAACAGCCAACCGGTAAACCCAGCTGTGATCAAATAGGTGTATTCATAGACCGCAGCATAAGAGGTGAGGGTCAACTGATAGGCTCGGTTCACGGCCCACATGCCGCCGACGACACTGACGGCAATCAGCACCATCACCCCCCAGAAATAGGTATCGACCGCCGCCCCCCCCCGGAACAGGAACGGAGCTTCGGCCAGCAATGCCGGGGAAACCGGAAAGACTGTCATCAGGCTGGTGGAGATAACACCGCCGATCCCGACCGCAACCAGAAAGGCGAGGGTCAACCCGAGGGCGCTTTCATCGCGGCAATAGCGGTAGGTGACGATCGCCCCCATGGCATAGCACGCCGCCGCCATCAACGGCAGCAGATGATAGAGCGAGAAGCCGTCACCGCCAGGTTTCAGCACCAGCAGCACACCGATACTGCCGATCGCCACGGCGAGCACCCGACGCCAGCCAATCCGTTCGCGGAAAAGAACAGTCGAGAAGACCAGCACGAGGATCGGTGAGGTGAAAAGCCCTGCGGCGGCTTCGGCAATCGGCATCATCGGCAGAACACTGAAATAGAGCATCATCGACAAGGCCACGAAGACTGTCCGCAGCACCACAGCCCCCCAGCGTTTGGGCCTGACCGAAGCCCCCAGCAGACGGGCCAGCAGAAACACCAGCCCGACAGCCATCATCGACCGGCTGAAATGAAACTGGCCGACACTGACCTGATCGGAGACCAGCAGGATGAGGTTGTCGGTGAACCCAAAGAGGCCAAGCCCTGACACCAGCAGGAGACCCCCTCGGATACCGTCAGATCCCCCGCCGGATAAAGATAGTTTCGAAAATGCCATGCCTGTCCTCAACCCTGAGCCGCCTATCATGCGCCGGATTATCACCGCTGCCAAGGCCCCAAACGATGTTTGAAAACCCCGGCCCAAGCCGCTAGGATTTGATATCGATTTCAGGAAATTGCCATGTTCAACCCCGCCATCACCCAATTGACTGCCCCGCCTGTCGCCATTGTCCAGAACTGGATCAACCGGTATGACGGCCATTGCGGGCCGCTGATCGATCTGTCTCAGGCGGTGCCGGGCTACCCGGCCCATGCCGATCTGCTGGCCGCCATGGGCACAGCCGGGGCTGATCCGGAAAGCCTCGGCTATGGGGCGATTGAGGGGGAGATGGCCTTGCGCGAAGCCTATGCGGCACATATGGCGGAACGCTATGCTGCATCGGTCAGCCCCGAGGAGGTGATCATCACCGCCGGGTGCAATCAGGCGTTTATCACCGCCGCTATGGCGGTGGCCGGGGCCGGTGACCAGGTACTGATGACGCGGCCCGCCTATTTCAACCATGACAGCACGCTGGCCATGACAGGCGTTCAGACCGGTTTTGTCGAAACCCGGGCCGAGGATGGTTTCATCCCATCTGTTGACAGCATCACCGCCGCGATCACCCCGCAGACGAAGGCACTGGCCCTGGTCAGCCCCAACAACCCGACAGGGGCTGTCTATCCATCCGAGCAACTGGAGGCGATCGCCGCCTGTTGCCGCCGCCATGGGATCTGGCTCATCCTTGATGAGACCTATCGTGATTTTCTGCCGCCCGAGGCGATCCCTCATCAGCTGCTGGCCGGTGATGCCCGCGACCGGGTGATCCTGCTCTACAGTTTCTCGAAATCCTATGCCATTCCCGGGCATCGGCTGGGGGCGATCACTGCCCCGGTCGAGGCTGTCAGCCAGATGACCAAGATCATGGACAATATCCAAATCTGTGCACCGCGGGCAGCCCAGCGTGCCCTTGCCCCGATGATCGCTGCCCTCGCCCCGTGGCGGGATGAAAACACCGCCCGCATGGCTGAACGGGCCCGGGCCTTCCGGTCGGCTTTCGCCGGGCAGAACGACTGGCAGATCGCTTCAATGGGGGCGTATTTCGGCTATGTTCGGCATCCCGGCAAAGAGGGCAGCCTGGCCATGGCCGAAGCCCTTGTGCGGCAGGCCGGGGTGTTGACGATCCCCGGTGGGTTTTTCGGAGACGGCCAGGACCAGTTCCTGCGCTTTGCCTTTGCCAATGCCGAGACTGAAGCGATCAGCCAGTTGCCGGAAAGGCTGAACCTTTTCACCTAGACCGCGGTCAGGATGCTGATTTCGTCTGCCGCTTGCGTTCGTGGGGCAGCAGGAAGATTTTCCGCAGCCGCAGGCTTTCCGGGGTGACTTCGAGATACTCGTCATCATTGATATAGGCCATCATGTCTTCGAGCGACATCCGCCGCGGCGGGGTCAGGATGACCGCATCATCACTGCCCGAGGCACGGACATTGGTGAGCTTCTTGCCTTTCAGCACATTGACCTCAAGGTCGTTGTCACGTGAATGCTCACCGATGATCATGCCCTGATAGACAGCATCCTGCGGGTTGATGAACATCGCCCCGCGATCCTGCAGGTTGAACAGCGCATAGGCGACCGCTTCCCCCTGACCATTAGCGATCAGCGCGCCGTTGCGGCGGCCGGCAATCGGGCCTTTGTGGGGGGCATAGCCATGGAACAACCGGTTGAGCACGCCTGTCCCCCGGGTTTCGGTGAGAAACCGGGATTGATAGCCGATCAGCCCGCGTGACGGGGCATGGAAGACGATCCTGGTCTTGCCCGCCCCGGCCTGGCGCATATCGATCATCTCGCCCTTGCGGCGGTTGAGGCTGTCAATAACGGTCGAGGCGTGGTCTTCATCAACATCGATGGTGACTTCCTCGATCGGTTCCATCATCTGGCCGCCTTCATCGCGCATCAGCACCCGCGGGCGGGAGACTGTCATTTCAAAGCCTTCACGGCGCATGGTTTCGATGAGCACGCCAAGCTGCAATTCACCGCGGCCGCCGATCTCGAACGCATCCTTGCCACCGCTTTCACCAAAGGTGATCGCGACATTGGTTTCGGCCTCCGCCAGCAGCCTTTCACGGATCATGGTCGAGGTGACCTTGCTGCCTTCGCGCCCGGCAAAGGGGCTGTCATTGACCATGATCGTCACCGACATGGTGGGCGGATCAATCGGCGTTGAGGGCATCGGCTGATCGAGCCCCGGCGCACCGATCGTATCGGCCACCGACGCCTTGGCGAGACCGGCAATGCAGACGATATCCCCCGCCGCGACTTCATCGACAGGGGTTTTCTGGGTGCCTTCGAAACGGAACAGTTTGGTGAGCCGCCCCTGTTCAACCGTCGCGCCATCAAGGTTGATCGCGGTGACAGCATCATTGACCCGGGCCCGGCCCTGGACAATCCGCCCCGTCAGGCAGCGGCCAAGGAACGGGTCCCGGTCCAAGAGGGTGGCGAGCATCGCAAAGGGTTTGTCTTCCGGCAGGCTTGGCGGCGGCACATGGGCAACGATCAGATCGAGCAGCGGCTTGAGCGAATCCCTGGGCGCGGCGAGATCATCGACGCACCAGCCATCACGCCCCGACGCATAGAGGATGGGGAAATCAAGCTGGTCTTCATCGGCATCGAGGGCGACGAACAGATCAAAAACCTCGTCGACCACCTCTTCGGGGCGGGCATCGCCGCGATCGATCTTGTTGATGATGACGATCGGCCGCAGCCCCTGCGCCAGCGCCTTACCGAGAACAAATTTCGTCTGCGGCATCGGGCCTTCCGCCGCATCGGTGAGCAGGATGACCCCGTCCGCCATATGCAGGACACGCTCGACCTCACCGCCGAAATCGGCATGGCCGGGGGTATCGATGATATTGATCCGCAGCCCGTCCCAGGTGATCGAGGTCGGCTTGGCGAGAATGGTGATGCCTCGTTCCTTTTCGAGATCGCCGGAATCCATGAGCCGTTCGGCAACGTCCTGGCCTTCACGGAACATCCCCGCCTGTTTCATGATGCTGTCGATCAGCGTTGTCTTGCCATGGTCGACATGGGCGATGATGGCAATATTGCGAAGATTGGCGGTCATGCGGTATCCTGTGGGGGTTGTGTGGGGGCAGTCCTACCCTTTATGCCACCAAAACACCAGCCCTTTATTACCGCAGGCCCGCCCTGCTGAAAGGAACCAGGACCATGTTTGATCAATGGATCGGCCGGGAAGAGACGTTTAGCGAGACCATCCACCCGAAGCGTCTGGCCGAGGCGGCGGCGATGCTCGGGCTGGGGGCTGAGGGGGCGGCGGCACTGGCCGCGGAAGGTGCAGCACTGCCGCCGCTGTTCCACCTGTTCTTCACCAACAACATCAGCGATGCCGGGGCGCTCAACCCCGATGGCCATGAACGGCTGGGGGAATTCATGCCGCCGGTGCATGAAAGAGGGCCGTTCGAGCGGCGGATGTGGGCGGCGGGCGATATCCGCTTTGATGGCGTGATCCGCAGCGGCGAGAGGCTCAACCGCACCTCGACGATCCGCAGCATTGAGGAAAAGCAGGGCTCCACCGGGCCGCTGATTTTCGTGACAGTCGAGAGGCTGCTGGAAACCGCGAGCGGCAGGATCACCGAAACCCGCACCATCGTCTATCGCGAGCAACCCAAGATCGACCCGGCCGCCACCCCGGCGGATAGCCAGCCGCTTGCCGGGCAGGATGATCTCTCCCCTGTCAGCCGCTGGCTGCCGGACCATATCCAGCTGTTCCGCTTCTCGGCGCTGACCTGGAACGGCCACCGCATCCATTACGATGCTGACCATTGCCGCCGCCATGAAGGCTATCCTGATCTCATCACCCACGGGCCGTTCACGGCGATGATGCTGGCGCTGGTGGCGACGGGGGCGTGGGGCAGCGGCGGGGCGACAAGCCCGGGGCTGGAGGCGGCCAGAAGGCTCGAGCGGTTCCGCTTTCGCGGCACCCAGCCGCTGTTTGTGGGGCGTGAGGTGGGGCTGCTGGCGAGCCCGGATTTCACCCGGCTTGAGGCCCGCAACCATGAAGGCCAGCAGGCGATGAAAGCTGATGCCACCTTCGGGTGAGGGGTCTCGTCTGTCTCTGTCGAAATACCCACAACCTTTCGAAACGCTTCCCAATCATCCACACCTGGCCTCCCCTGTTCTTTTTCATGAGCCGATGCAGTGCATTTGATAAAGTAGGTAATCAATAAGCGTTACTGGGAAACGCAAACATTCATCCTAAAAACTTTTCAACAAATTCAGCAAGTTCATCGAATGCTGAGTTAGAAAAATCCCATACTTTCGCATGAGCAGCTTCACCTACAGTTCTCATAGGGTTTCCTCGAGAAGATAGGAATGCATGAATATAAGTCTTATCTTCTGAATTGGATTCGTATGAGTTTTCTTGTTTCATGCAGTCAATAAATGACGCTATACAATGATCTGAAGGCAATTTTTCTAAAGTTCTTTTACATAGGGTTTCAATTGAACCTGGGCTAACTCCATCAGGCAATATAAAGACACCAACTCGATATCTTTCTTCAATTATTTCAGCGTGCCCAATGTTTGTAGATATTAAGTTTTGTTTTTAAAAATATCATTAACACTTTGCAATGCAGAAACAGCATTGTCGTCAGCATCCCTTAAAATCGCTAGGCCTAGGGACCTAGATGCATCAAATTCATTAAATTTATCTATATATAGATCAACTTTGGCTGGAAAATTTTCTTTACCCTCAACATCAAATATCCAAACGTTGTTAAGTTTATCTTCACCTAATTTAGTTTTTATTAATTGAATTAAAAATTTGCAGTCATCCTTACCTTCTACCAAGATAATCTTATCCTTTATATTAATGCTCTCATCATTGTTGGAGCATGACATCATCTAAACTCCCATTTAAATTTATGAGCGTCTTCTAGCTTTTCATCTTTATATGTTGTTGCGGCAATGCATTTTTCTTCCTGTTCATCCATTTTCGAATAAATGTGATGCACAGCGAATTTGTTGATTTCTTCCAATTCTTGTGATGCGCTCAGTGCTGCCCTTATGCATTCTGCACTGTGTG
>JBMHCY010000092.1:0-4762 GCA_049889655.1 Puniceispirillales bacterium (SeqCode) | reverse complement strand
CCGGAGACGCTCGAAGAGTTATCGCAGAAATTCGGGATCAGCCGTGAAAGGGTGCGCCAGATCGAAGCCCGGGCTTTCGAAAAACTGCAACTCGCCGTCCGCAAGAAGGCTGAGGAAATGCAGCTGCTTGAGGGGTGATGTTTCAGTCCAATAGTTTTAGAAATTCATTCCTAAATGCGACGGTAGTGATGATAAAGCAACGGAAGATCCCTGAAATTTATTCTGAACTTCGTTCCATGATCGCGCAATCCTCTCCCATCAGTTGTACGAGCGTCAAAATCAATAGCAACTACACCTTCTTCGATTGCTTGGATAAATTGAGAGGTCTTTGGCTCTTTGAAAATGTCTGCATATTGAAATCGAATTAGTCGGTCTCGCCTCTCACCTGACACCACAACCAAACGCCTAAATTTACTTGCAAAACGAGTCATCAAAATATCATGTGGCCAATACGCTAATACTTTATCTCCTGTTTCAACATTTTTAACATTGATTTGTGCATTTTCGTTAGTGATGTAAAAGCCACGTCCTGTTGACACATTTCCACCCCTGATAGTGTGCCGGAAAGAGGTATACCCATTGTTATCTTCCCAGCCAAAACCTCGAACAATCTTATGAAGATTACCCTTTGGAAACGACTGCTGATGAAACAGGGTTAAAAGGCTTCCTCCACCATGGAATTTCAACTCCCAATTACCTGTATCTGGTGTATCGAAATTTCCGCCATCAATACCAAACAAATGCTCCAGGAAATTTCCTGGGGCACCAGTACCAGTGAAACTATCCGGGATGGATTGCCACTCATCATTGATAATTCTTTGAACGGTTTTGCTAAGGTCAATATTTGATATTGGGCTCACGATCCAGTGTCCAAGAACTGGTTAAATCGCTCATAAGCCATGGTGATATATGGTTTTGACTTTTCAATACCCAGCCAAGTTCGACTAAGTTTTTCAGCAGCAATCCCTGTAGTACCGCTGCCCATAAATGGGTCCAGCACATATCCATCATCTACTGACGCAATACAACGCTCTGCTAGCTCAATAGGGAATGGTGCTGGGTGGGGATTTTTACTTTCTTGGTGAATATTCCAAACACAACCGATAGCATTTGCCTTTTTGGCAAGTTTGAACTTCGGCTTACAAATAAGATAGATAACTTCATAGTTCGGCAGAAAATACCCAGAATTGAAATTAATTCCCCCTGATCGTTGCCAGATAATAATTTGTCTAACTGGAAAGCCTTCAACAATATCATGTCTGTCTTGAAGCAATCCATTTTGTACGCGCCACTTATGGTTATAAAAAATAGCGCCGTCATCACGCAAAACACGCATCATTGCTGACAGGCAATCGCGTTGCCATTCCACATATTCGTGATGTGGCATATCATCCTCATGTTGGATGTAGCCATTTTGCAGATCGGCGTTTGGCCATTTGCCACCACGCCCATCTTTCATACCATTACCGCTACTATTTTTGAGGTTATAGGGGGGAGAAGTTACAATAACTTTAATCATCTCAGGAACAAGGCGAGACATAATGTCAATGCAGTCCCCTTGGATGATCTGACCATGTTTTGGCTTGATCAGTGTTTTAGCAGGCTTAGGCGATTTCTTAAGAAGCGGCTTGAGCGCCGCGTTCTCATAAATGCTGTCATTAAGCATTGTCTTCCCCAACCATAATGGTTACGGAAGTCAGAATACCTGAAAGAAGTTAATAAACCGTTAATATTAAACGGTTTTTACCCCTCAAACGGGTCGCGGACGAGGATGGTGTCTTCGCGTTCGGGGCTGGTCGAAACAGTGGCCACGGGAATCCCCGTCAGTTCCTCGACACGCTTGATATACTTCACCGCGGAAGGCGGCAGATCGGCCCAGGACCGTGCCCCCATCGTGCTTTCCTGCCAGCCTTCGATTTCCTCATAGATCGGTTCAACCCGTGCCTGTTCGGCGGCTGAAGCCGGGAAGCGTTCCACCTCGACACCGTCAAGCCTGTAACCGGTGCAGATTTTCAGCGTCTCAAAACCGTCGAGGACATCGAGTTTGGTGAGCGCCATGCCATCAATCCCGGCGATCTTGCCGGCCTGCCGAACCATCACGGCATCAAACCAGCCACAGCGACGCTTGCGGCCGGTAACGGTCCCAAACTCACGTCCCCGTTCACCCATGCGGTTGCCATCGTCGCCGAAATCCTCGGTCGGGAACGGCCCGGCACCAACGCGGGTGGTATAGGCCTTGGTGATCCCCAGCACATAGCCGACGGAACCGGGGCCAACCCCGGCCCCTGCCGCTGCCTGCCCGGGCACTGTGTTGGAGGACGTCACAAACGGGTAGGTGCCGTGGTCGATATCGAGCATGACCCCTTGTGCGCCTTCAAAAAGGATACGCTTGCCCTTGCGGCGGGCCTGATCCAGCATATCCCAGACTTCACCAAGATAGGGGATCAGCTGTGCCGCCAACGGTTCCAGCGGGCCGAGGATATCATCAGCCTTCATCGGGGTTTCCCCGGCGGCTTCAAGCCAGACATTGTGGTGATCAAGCAACGCTTCGGTTTTGGCGGCCATGGCATCAATATCCATGAGATCCGCCATCCTCAGGCCGCGGCGGGCGACCTTATCTTCATAGGCGGGGCCGATCCCCCGGCCGGTCGTGCCGATCTTGGCATCACCGCGGCGTTTTTCACGGGCGAGGTCCACCTGCTGGTGAACAGGCAGGATGATCGGTGCGGCGGAAGAGATCATCAGGTTGTGGGGGCTGATCTCAACCCCCTGCCCCTTGAGGATTTCCATTTCACGGACAAGTGCCGATGGGTCAATCACCACACCATTGCCGATCACCGAGAACTTGCCGGGGCGGACAATCCCCGACGGCAGCAGGCTGAGTTTATATTCCTCACCGTCGATAACGAGCGTATGACCGGCGTTGTGCCCCCCCTGAAAGCGGACCACGAGATCAGCCTTTTCAGAGAGCCAATCCACGATCTTTCCTTTGCCTTCATCACCCCACTGGGAGCCGATCACCGCAACATTCGTCATAACACTGCCTTTCGCATGGAATAGGGTCTAGCGGTCCAGGGGCGTGATCGCGCCTTTGACCAGAATATGGCTGCAGCCAAGCCGCAGGGCTTCTGCCTGCTGGTCGGCTGCGGTGGAGGCATCACGCCCCCCGTAAACAGCATTCACCCCGGCATCAGCCTGCTGACGGAGCACGCGCAGGCCTTCAGCATGGGGAATGTAGACACGCTCGACCGCAGCCAGCCCCGGCATGGCCCGGAGCACGCGTTCAAGATAGAGCGTCACGCCGGTGGATTCTTCCTCGCGGCCACCGCCGGAGGGCGTGCGATAGCGGCCGCCACGCCCCAGTTCACCACGGACACCCGGGGCAAAGATCGCAAAACCGATCCCGTGATGGTAATCAAAACCGCGGGATTCGAGCGGGTCGATCGTCACTTCGGCGAAATCTGCAGCCTCACGGATCAACCGGCCGACAGTGAGCAGATCGCCAAGCATCGCAGCCGCAGCATCGGGGAGTTGTGGGCTCAGGCTTTGCCGCGCCTCGGCAAGGCCCTCAAGCCCAGCCATCGGCAGGTCCATCAGGCGGCAGAGCAGGTCTGCCTTATCCCCGGCAAGCGAGCGCACGGCGACAGGGTCTTTTGCTGCAACAGCATGGGCGAGTTCTTCAGGAGCCGCCGCCATGACCGTGTCGAGCAGGCGCGGAATGCCCAGATCAATCGTCATTCGCTCGGCCCCGGCCTCCCGCAGCGCAGACAGGGCGGCAACAGCCAGTTCAGCATCGTGGTCAGGGCTGGCCGCACCGATCATCTCTGCCCCGACCTGCATCAGCTGACGTTCCGGGTTGAGCGGATCAGGCTTCACCCGCAGCACAGCCCCGTTATAGGAAAGCCGCAGCGGCCGCGGGATATGCGCCATCCGGGTGCCCGCAATACGGGCGATCTGGGCTGTCATATCAGCCCGCAGGGCCATCATGCGGCTGGTTTGCGGGTCCATCAGCCGGAATGTATCAGCCGACAGTGCCGCCCCGGGGCCCTCGGCCAGCAGGGTTTCTTCAAACTCGACCAGCGGCGGCTGCACCCGTGCATAGCCAAAACGCGCAAAACCGGCCATCAGCAGGGCGATCGCCTCAGCCTCGCGGCGGGCATCTTCAGGCATCAGATCGCTGAGCCCGGCGGGCAGCAGCCCGGCGCTGTTCTGGCCGTTGGTCGAGGGTTTGGGCGTATCCGCCATGAATTTATTCCGGGGTGGTGAAAACTCCCCCTATTCCTAGCCCAGCCCCCGGTTTAAGGCAATCCCCCCGGAATATCTCACCGCCGTTAAGCGAAAATTAATTTGTGTTTGATAGCCTTTTCCTGAGCCACAACAATGGAGGGAGAACGCCATGCCTTGGATGAAATGGGGGCTCCGGTGGGGATTCCCCCTTGCCGTCACCATACTGCTGGTGGCCCATGCCACCGTGGCCTAACCCGTCTCCCCTTCATAGAGGGATGGCAGGCCCCGGATGATCCGGTGGGGGCGGAAAGCGTTGCAATCACGGTAAAACAGGTTAGGTTTGAGGGCAGATTGTGCTGCATCTCTGACGACAACCCGAGGAAACCCGATGACCACGCCACTGCCCCAGTTCTATGACCTCATCACCAGCGGCGGCGAGGCGCTCAGCCCCTGGTGCTGGCATGCCCGGATGGCGCTCGCCCACAAGGGGATTACTGTTGAACGCCATGAACGCTGTTTCACCCAAAAGCAGGAG
>JBMHCY010000091.1:0-13272 GCA_049889655.1 Puniceispirillales bacterium (SeqCode) | reverse complement strand
TGGATACAAAGGTTGATGATGGAGCGGATGGTCGAGAAGTTACGCTTCACAGAGTTCGTTGTAAGACCCTTGGCCAGAAGGTAATCGCGTAAGGATGCAGCATCTGACGATGAGTAGGCTTCGATTGGCCTGTCACCCAAGACATCAATAACAGTCTGGATGTTCCTCTCAGCTCCCCGGCGAAACACCTTCCCCTTACCAAAACCCTTCAGCCTCAGGTAGAGTTCCAGTGCGTCATGGAGTGTCTGAGAGGAGGTTGAAGAGGTTGGATGTGGTCTATCGCGAAGCAGATGCAAGCCTGTGATATCGAGGTTTGCCAACCTTAATGACAACCAATAATCCTCAAGTCTCTGGGCAATAGACATACCAGCCCGAACAGCTTGGTCTCGTCGGCTTGTCTTCAGACAAATAACCACCCTCGATGACTTGTAGTGCCCCTGAACATCCTTAGGGATGCGCCTAACGAAATAGTAAGTTGTTCCTCTTTGGTACACATATTGTACCACTCTACGGTTACCCATCGCAAAATCACCCACCTAGTTACACACCGAAAATATCGGGATAACAGTGAGTTAACGAAGGTATCGTGAGGGAAAGTGGTGCCCAGGGGCGGATTCGAACCACCGACACGCGGATTTTCAGTCCGCTGCTCTACCAACTGAGCTACCTGGGCATCGTGTCCACACCGGAAGTTGGTGCGGCGAAGACCTATGATCTAGCCCATCTCGCCGCGCCTGTCCAGCCCCAAACATGGTGATCCTGCCAGTGTTTCCAGAAGCCCCTGAAGCAACCTATTGATCGCGGCGGAAACGCCCGGCAACGAGCGTACCTTCCTCCGCTGCTTCGATAATCGCCTTTTCCAGTTCTTCCAGATCGGCACTGTCAGGTTCTTCCGTCGCCGGGACAGCATATTGCCCCGAAAGCCAGCGGCCGAGATCAGCCTGGGCACAGCGCGACGAACAGAACGGGCTGTGCTTGCCTTGAGGGGATTTGCCGCAGGTGGGACAGGTGGCAGGCATGATTTAACCTTTCATCAACGGCGGGTGAACCGAGGCTCGGTGCAGCCCTCATCAGAACGAAATTCGATCAGGCTGGCAAGACCTTTCAGCACATCGTCAACCCAGGCCGCCCCGGGCCCGGTGATCCAGTCACGGGCCTCCGGTGAGAGGGTCACCACCCCGGCCGCCGGGGTTGCCGCCATCCGCCGTGCAAGCCTGACAGCCTCAACAGCCTGAAACCGCGGCGTCGGGGCAAGAAGCCCGGCCAGCGGCTGCCACCGCCAGGGGCGTGTCATCGTGTAGAGCCCGCCCCGGGCAAAGCCGTGACATTGCGGGCGCAGGGGATCATCTGCCGTGGCCAGTTCCATCGCCGCGTGAACCGCCTTCTGCCCCGCTGCTTCTAGGCGCGGGAAATCGACCACCACAGGGCCACTGATCCGGCGCAGCAGCACGGCCTCGGCCACCGGCGTCACCATCGCCCGGGCGAGATCAAGCGGCGGCAGATCACTGCTGCCGCTATCACCATCAATAACCGCCGCCCCCGGCGGGGTATTGATATGCAGCACGGCCCCGCCCGTGATCAGCTGGCGGGGGGAAAGCGCCGCGGTGATCATGCTGTCGATATCGGCATCCTGCCAGACCACCCCGTCATCATCACGGCAGACCGCCGCTTCAGGGAAGGCCAGGCGCGCGGTTTCGGCAGCATCAGGGGCGGTGCGGATCACCCCCGGCGAGGCCTCGGCCATCGCTTCGAGTTGCCGGGCTTCGCTGATCATCGTTTTTGCGCGGGTGATCAGCACCTCGCCATCTTCCCCCGCCGCCCGCTGACGCAGGGTCAGTTGCAGCCCTGTGCAGAGATCGGCAAGCCCTGCCGGGGCGACAAAACCAGTGGCGGCAAGCCTTCTTGAAAGCCGCAGCCCGCCACTGGCGGCTGTTTCCAGCACCATCAGCGGGTCTTCAATCACCACACCATGGCGGAGTTGCAGGGGTTTATCTTCGCGGGCATCAGCGGCAACCGTGGCGATGAGCCGTTGCCCGGGTTTCGGCATCGCCCCCTTCTGCCAGCGCAGGCTGGCGGCGATCCCCCCCAGATCACAGGCTATCAGCCGCCGCCCCGGAAAGACACGATCGACCCGCGCCACCACGACAGCCCCGGGGGCAGGGGCGGCATCATGCCCCTCGTCAGCAAAATAGGCGATCAGCCGGTCATCCCTCAGCACCGCAACACGGCTGGCTTGCGGCAGGGGGTCGACAATGATCCTCAATGGCATGGGTCAGTCCCGCGGGGTCAGGGCGACGCCATGCCCCTTGAGCAATTGCACCGTTTCATGGAGCGGCAGGCCGACAATCGCACTGTAGGAACCTTCCATCCAGGCAATGAACGAGGCCGCCTGCCCCTGAATGGCATAACCGCCAGCCTTGCCCTGCCACTCACCGGTATCGAGATAGGCGGCGATATCCGCATCACTGAGCCGCCCGAAGCGGACACGGCTTTCGACAAGCCTTTCCGAGATGGCTGACCCGCCGCCACGGATCAGGGCCACCGCCGTCATCACCCGATGCCGTCGCCCCGAAAGCAGCCGCAGGAACGCCGCCGCCTGATCACGGGTTTCGGGCTTGCCTAGGATCCGGCTGCCGACAGCAACCACCGTATCCGCCGCCAGTATAAGCCCGTCACTGTATTGCGGGGCGACAGCGGCAGCCTTTTCACGCGCCATGCGTTCGACATAACGCCGCGGCCTTTCCCGGCGGAACGGGGTTTCATCAATGTCAGCGGGGTCGACGTGATCGGGGGTGATGCCGATCCCAGCCAGCAGTTCAAGCCGCCGGGGCGACGCCGATGCCAGAATAAGCCGAGGTTGGGATTGAGCCATAAGGCCCCCTTTGCCAACGGAACGATTACTTGAAACGGAAAGTGATGCGACCCTTGGTGAGATCATAAGGCGTCATTTCGACATTGACGCGATCTCCGGCCAGCACGCGGATGCGGTTCTTGCGCATCTTGCCACTGGTGTGGGCGAGCACCTCATGGTCATTGTCCAGTTTGACACGAAACATTGCGTTGGGGAGCAATTCGGTCACCGTCCCGGAAAATTCAATGACATCTTCTTTGGCCATGCCAATACTACCTTTAGCGTTTTCAGTGCCTTTTTATTGGCCAATTCAGGGGGAAGGGTCAACCCCTAAGTGAAAGCCCCGCCTCAAGACGCCCCGAAACGGGCATCAAGCCGGGCGGCGATTTCATCACGCACCGCACGATAGGCCTTGAGCCGTTCTTCCCGGTTCTCGCTGGCAAGGGCGGCATCATAGACCGGCCAGTATTCGACTTCGGTGGATTTGCCGCGGGCAAATTCCGTGGCGTGTTTGTGCGAATCTTCGGAAAAACAGATAATCAGGTCGAAATATTCATCATCGAGATCGGCAAACCGTTTGGGCTGATGGGCTTTCAGATCAATGCCGATTTCATCCATCACCGTGACGACGAAACCATCGAGGCTGCCCTCGGTAATCCCGCAGGAATCCACGAAAACCCTGTTTGGGAACCGAGCTTTCATCAAGGCCTCGGCCATCGGCGAGCGGATCATGTTGTGGGTGCAGGCAAACAGGATGGTTGCTGAGGCCATGGTCATGTCATCCTCCCCTTAAGCACACAGATCAGGCTAAAGAGCCGCCGTGATGTGTCATGGTCCATATCGACCTTGCCTTCGAGCCGCTGGCGCAGGATGCCCGATCCTTCATCATGCAGGGACCGCCGCCCCATATCGATCGCCTGAATTTGTGCCGGTGTCTTGGTGCGGATCGCCTCATAATAGCTCTCACAGACAAGCCGGTAATCACGGATCACCCGGCGCAGGGGCCCCATGGCCAGAAAAAACCCGGCCAGCGGCTGGTCTTCCGTGCTGCGGATATCGAAATGGATATGGCGGGCATCAGACCGCATGACAAGGTGATAGGGGCCGGGGTGGTCAGGCAGGCTGAAGACGTTTTCCTCGATCAGGTCATAAACGGCGATATTGCGCTCGTGTTCATCCTCGGGCGACATTCTGATGCCCCCCTGATCGAGGTGGATATGAACAATACGTCCGGTCAGTGCATCACTCCCGGCCATGGCTTCACCTGTTCAACCGACGTGATATTGAAAGCCCGTGGGCTTCCAGCCCTTCGGCTTCGGCGAGGGTCACGGCTGCCGGGCCAATCCGTGCCAGGGCATCCGCATCGCATTCCACCATGGTGGTGCGCTTCATGAAATCGGTCACCCCAAGGCCTGAAGAAAACCGCGAGGTCCGCGCCGTCGGCAGAACATGGTTGGGCCCGGCGACATAATCGCCAATAGCTTCCGGTGTCCACCGGCCGAGGAAGATCGCCCCGGCATGGCGGATCATCCCAGCCAGCACGTGGGGGTCTTCGGTGGCGATTTCCAGATGTTCGGCGGCAATCCTGTTGGCCAGGTCAGCACCCTCCTGCCAATCGGCAACGGTGATGACAGCACCGTGGTCTCGCCATGAGGCAGAGGCAACTTCCGACCGCTGCAATCGCGGCAGCATGGTCTCGACAGCCTCCATCACCGCATCGGCGGTGGCCGCATCATCGGTGATCAGGATCGCCTGGGCGGCTTCGTCATGTTCCGCCTGGCTGAGCAGATCGATCGCCAGCCAGTCAGGGTTGTTACCGGCATCCGCAAGGATCAGGATTTCTGACGGTCCGGCGATCGAATCAATCCCGACCCGGCCGAAAACCTGGCGTTTGGCCGTCGCCACATAGGCATTGCCCGGGCCGACGATCTTATCCACCGGGCGGATGCTTTCAGTGCCCCAGGCAAGTGCCGCCACCGCCTGTGCACCGCCAATCGTCCAGCATTCGGAAATACCCGCGACATGGGCCGCAGCGAGAACCGGATCGGACAATTCCCCCGCCGGAGCAGGGACAACCATGACCCGGCGTTCCACCCCGGCAACGGTGGCCGGCATAGCGTTCATCAGCACCGATGAAGGATAGGCCGCCTTGCCCCCGGGCACATAGAGCCCGGCCGCATCAACAGGGCCATGGCGCATCCCGAGGCGAACCCCTTCGGCATCCTGATAATCAATCGTCGTGGGCAGTTGTTTTTCATGAAAGGCACGAATTCTTTCAGCCGCCGTGGTGATCGCCGCCCGCAGATCATCATCAATTCTTTCCCAGGCGGCGGCGAGGCTGTCACGATCGAGCGCCAGTTCCGCCATGGAGGAAACCTCACGGCGGTCAAACCGGTTGGTCAGTTCGATCAGCGCGGCATCACCACCCTCGCGCACCTGATCGATAATGGCAGTGACCGCCTGGCTCACATCAGCGCCATCCTCGCGCTTGGACTGGAGCAAGGCTGCAAAACGGTCATCAAAATCGGCTGCCGCCGTATCAAGCCTGTACGGCATTGACAGCCTCCCTGATCCGGCTGACCCAGTGGTTGATCTCTGCCGGTCGTGTCTTCCAGGCAGCCCGGTTGACCGCCAGACGGCTCGTCACACGGGCGATTTCCTCCACCTCGATGAGACCGTTCGCCTCAAGGGTCGAGCCTGTTTCAACCAGATCAACGATCCGGCGACAGAGCCCGAGGCCTGGTGCCAGTTCCATCGCTCCGTTGAGTTTGATGCATTCAGCCTGCACCCCGCGGGCGGCAAAATGGCGGCGTGTCACATTCGGGTATTTGGTGGCCACCCGCAGATGGCTCCAGCTGCGCGGGTCTTCCTTGCGGGCATCATCGACAGGGCTGGCCACAACCATGCGGCAGCCCCCGACCCCGAGATCGACAGGCGCATAGATTTCCGGATGATCGAATTCCATCAGCACGTCGGAACCGGCAACACCCATATGCGCCGCCCCGAAAGCCAGAAACGTTGCCACATCAAAACTGCGAACACGGATGACCTCAACATTGTCAACTTCCGTGGCAAAGCGCAGCCGACGATCCCTTTCATCAAAGAAATCGGGTTCGGGTTCGATCCCGGCCTCTTTCAGGATCGGACGGATCGCCTTGAGGATCCGACCTTTCGGCAAAGCCAGGACCAGCGCTTCGCCAGCACGGGCATCAAGCGATGATGAAACACTCGGTATCGACATCAGAAAGCCTTTTCCATCCGCAACGGTTCGGTCGGGTTAATCCGCATGATCAGGCTGGAACGCTGTGTGCCAACCTTCTCCCAAGTCTGCGGCATATACTCTTATGGCGGGACATTCAAGCCTGATGGTGGCTTCACCGGAAAAAACAATCTCAATACCGGCATCATAAGGGGTCACAGCGAGCAAATTAAGCACATCATCCCGATCCTTGGGGAAAAACCCCTTGCGCCGGACCTGGCTGATACCGGCGAAGTTAATCCCCGTCAGATGGCGGTGATTGCCGTTGCCCCCGGCTTCATGCCGGGCCGCGACCATCAAAAACTGGTTGTGCTCAGGATCATGGGCCATATCGCCGATGAGCACCGTGGCATCCTGGAGCAGCGATGACAGCACCAGCAGATCATCTTCATCCGATACCTGCAGTTTCAGCCCTTGCGCCATGGTCAGCCCTCGGACCGGATACGGTGGATGGACGCGCCACAGGCGGAAAGTTTTTCTTCAAGCCGGTCATAGCCGCGGTCGAGATGATAAATCCGGCTGATTTCCGTGCGGCCTTCCGCCACCAACCCGGCCAGTACCAGCGATACCGAGGCCCGCAAATCGGTGGCCATGACCGGGGCCGCTTTCAGCGGTGTCCCGCCATGGACGGTCGCCATGCCGCCGGATACATCGATCCTGGCCCCCATCCGCATCAATTCGGGGACGTGCATGAACCGGTTCTCGAAAATCGTCTCGCTGATCTGGCTGTCGCCTTCCGCGAGGCACATCATCGCCATGAACTGGGCCTGCAGGTCCGTCGGAAACCCGGGATAGGGGGCGGTGGTGATATCCATGGGGCGTGGTGCAGCATCAGCCTTGATGGTGATACTGTCAGCGTCTGTACTGATCGAGATACCGGCCTCACCCATGATGGCGAACAGCGCCTCGAGATGCTCACCATGGCAGTGTTCCAGGGTCACATGGCCCCGGGTCATGGCAGCGGCAATGGCGAAGGTGCCTGCCTCGATGCGGTCAGCGACCACCCGGTGGGTGCAGCCCTTGAGCGATGCCACCCCGGTGATCGTGATCGTCGCTGTGCCATGGCCGCTGATCTGCGCCCCCATGGCATTGAGGCAATCTGCCAGATCGACGATTTCAGGTTCCCGGGCAGCGTTGTGGATCACCGTCTCTCCTGCGGCGAGTGCCGCCGCCATCAGCGCATTCTCGGTCGCCCCGACACTGACCATGGGAAAGGTGATCGAGGCCCCTTTCAGGCCTTTCGGGGCCGCCGCCCTCATGTAGCCGTCGAGCAGTGTCACCTCGGCACCGAGGCGTTCCATGACCATAATATGCAGGTCGACCGGCCGGGTGCCAATCGCACAGCCGCCGGGCAGTGAAACCGTGGCCTCACCGGTACGGGCCAGCAACGGCCCGAGGACCAGTACCGATGCCCGCATCCGGCGGACAATATCATAAGGGGCCGTGGTGGTGATGGTCTGCGGCGGCTCGAAGATAACGCTTTCACCATCACGGCGGCTCGATACCCCGAGATGGTCAAGCAGGGTCAGCATGGCATCGGTATCCGCCAGTGGCGGCAGGTTATCAAGAAGCATGGGGGTTTCTGCCATCAGACAGGCTGCCATCAGGGGCAGTGCGGCGTTCTTGGCCCCGGAAACAGGGATACGGCCTTCCAGCCGATGCCCGCCTTCGATGATGAGCTTATCCATTCTGGCCACCCCCCTTTTCATCACCGGCAGCCTTGCGGCCTCTGGATTGAGCCTTGCGGCGGTGCAGATTGGCGCGCAGCGATGCCGCCAGCCGCTGTTCGCGCTGTTCTTTCTGGCTTGGCTGCGATGCTGGTCTTGTCTTGTCTTTTGTCATGCCTCGGCGCCTCTCGGCCTCCAGTGTACTTGCTTGCGGCCTGACCATAAACCCTCAATCAGAGGCTGTTAAGCCTGAGCTTTCATTTTCCGGAACCCTATCCCGACGATGTGTCATCAAAAGGGCAGGCTGTGCCTTTTTCACGACAAAGTGATTTGTTAAAACGGAAACGGGTCGATAGATTGTCATTGGCCTTGTATGCGCCCTGCCGCGCCAGAGAAGGGAAGATGATTATGGTTCAGCCTTCGTCCATGCGGCGGTTTCTGCCGGTAGTGATCCTGCTGGCCGGGCTGGTACTGTTTTTCACAACAGGCCTCAATGATCTGCTCAATTTCAAGTCGCTGGCGGTGCATTATGCCAGCCTGACCTCCTGGATCGACGCCAACAGGCTGCTCGCCTGGGGCGGCTTTTTCCTGCTCTATCTCGTGGCCGTGGCTTTCTCCCTGCCGATTGCCAGCCTGCTGACCCTCGGCGGGGCGGCTTTGCTGGGCTGGGTGGCCCTGCCGCTGGTGGTGGTCTCGGCGACGGCCGGGGCCTTCATCCTCTTCCTTGCGGCGCAGGGGGCCCTGCAGGACAGCATGGAAAGACGCGCCGGGCCGTTCATGGGAAAGATCAGGCAGGGGTTCAACGCCTCGCCCTTTTTCTGGCTGCTGGCCCTGCGGCTTGTTCCTCTCTTCCCGTTCTGGGTGGTCAATATCGTTCCGGCATTGCTCGGCATGTCATCACGGGATTTCCTGCTGGCAACCCTGATCGGCATTGCCCCGGGGAGTGCTGCCTATATCTGGGTGGGGATTTCGGTGCAGCCGATCCTCGCCGCCGGCCGGGTGCCCAATGCCGAAGACCTGACCCGGCCTGAACTGCTGGCATCGCTGGCTGTTCTGGCAGGGCTCGCGGTTGTTCCGGCTGTTGTCCGCAGCATCAGCAAAAAACGGAGCGGGGCAGCATGACCGATATTCTTGAGGCCGATCTCTGTATTATCGGCGGCGGTTCCGGCGGCCTCAGCGTCGCGGCGGGGGCAGCCCAGATGGGGGCGCGTGTTGTCCTCTTCGAAGGTGGCCGCATGGGCGGTGACTGCCTCAATTTCGGCTGTGTGCCCTCGAAAGCCCTGCTTGCCGCAGCCAAGGCAGCTCACGCCGCCCATGGCAGGCCTGAAATGGGGGTGAAGGGCAGCGGCGCGGAGATTGATTTCGCTGCAGTCAAGGATCACGTTGCCGGGGTGATTGCCTCGATTGAGCCGCATGACTCGCCGGAAAGGTTCCGCGGCCTTGGTGTCACTGTCATTGAGGATTATGCCCGCTTTACCTCCCGCAGCACCGTTGAAGGTGGTGGCAAGACCTGCCGGGCGCAGTATTTTATCGTTGCCACCGGCTCCTCGGCGATGATCCCGCCTATCCCCGGGCTGGCCGAAACGCCCTATCACACCAATGAGACAATTTTTGCCGACCGCGAACGCCCCGACCACCTGATCATCATCGGCGGCGGGCCGATCGGCATTGAAATGGCCCAGGCGCACCAGCGTCTCGGGGTTGCGGTGACACTGATCGAAGCCGCCCCGACAATCATGATCCGTGATGATCCCGGGCTTGTCGGGGTGTTGCGGCAGCAGCTTGTTGAAGAAGGCATCCGGATCATCGAGGGTGCTGCGGTCACTGCTGTTTCCGGGAAACCCGGTGCAATCCGGGTCAGCCTTGACGGGCAGGATGATATTATCGGCAGCCATCTGCTGGTCGCCGCCGGCAGGCGGGCCAATCTCGACCGCCTCGATCTGGAAAAGGCCGGGGTCAAAACCTCCCGCGGCGGGATTATCACCGATAACCGGCTGCGGTCTTCCAACAAGCGGATCTTCGCCATCGGTGATGTCGCCGGACGGCAGCAGTTCACCCATGTTGCCGGATACCACGCGGGGATTGTCATCAGAAACACGCTGTTCCGGCTGCCGGCAAAGGTGGATAACCGGGCTGTGCCATGGGTCACCTATACCGACCCGGAACTGGCCCATGTCGGCCTGACAGAGGCTGAGGCAACGGAAAAGGGGCTTGAGCCCCGACGGCTTGAGGCAGCCCTCGCCGATAATGACCGGGCCCGGGCCGAGCATCGCGGTGAAGGGTCGGTGGTGGTCATCACCGACCGCAAGGGGCGAATTCTGGGGGCCAGCATTCTCGCCCCGGGGGCGGGTGAGATGATCCAGCCCTGGATCATCGCCATTCAATACAGGCTTAAGATCGGGGCGATGGCAGCCTATATCGCACCCTACCCCACCTATGGGGAGGCGTCGAAACGGGCTGCCGGATCATTTTTCACCCCGAAACTATTTTCGGAAGGAACAAGGCGGATGGTGCGTTTGTTGCTGAAATACCCCTTTTGACGGGACCCCCGTGATGGGGCTTGCATCCGTTGACACGGGCTGATAAAAGGGCGGCAATGCTGCTGTAGCTCAGTCGGTAGAGCACTCCCTTGGTAAGGGAGAGGTCGATGGTTCAAGTCCATTCAGCAGCACCACTCCCATCCCATCATCCCGCTTTGCTTCCGCAAAACCAGTGTTACCGGCAGGGTCTTTTCTGCCAGTCGCCGCTTGCATGAAGGGAGCCGTAGATGAGCCGCAAAACCACCACCGAACACAGTTTCCACGAAACCGTTGATCTCATGTTTGACCGGGCCGCCGCGCTGACGGATATTCCGCCGGGGCTGCTCAAAAAGATCCGTGTCTGCAACGCCGTCTACAAGGTGCGTTTCGGCGTTCGCCTGCGCGGGCAGATCGAAACCTTTACCGGTTATCGCGCCGTGCATTCCGAACATCTCGAGCCGGTCAAAGGCGGTATTCGCTACGCGGCGGTTGTCAATCAGGATGAGGTCGAAGCCCTCTCCGCCCTGATGAGCTACAAATGTGCTGTCGTCGAGGCTCCCTTCGGTGGGGCCAAGGGCGGGCTTGTCATCGACCCGCGGGAATACAGCGAGGACGAGCTTGAACGCATCACCCGCCGCTTCGCCTATGAGCTGATCAAGCGTGATCTGATCAACCCGAGCCAGAATGTCCCGGCCCCGGATATGGGCACAGGCGAGCGCGAAATGGCCTGGATTGCCGATCAGTATTCCCGGATCAATACAACAGATATCAACGCCCGCGCCTGCGTTACGGGAAAGCCTGTTCATGCCGGCGGGATCAACGGCCGGGTGGAGGCCACGGGACGCGGCATTCAATACGCCCTGCGTGAGTTTTTCCGCCACCCCGAGGATGTCGCGAAAACAAAACTCGACCCGGGGCTTGAGGGTAAGCGTGTCATTGTCCAGGGTCTCGGCAATGTGGGCTACCATGCGGCCAGCTTGCTGGCATCGGAAGACGGCGTGCTGATCACCACGATCATCGAACGTCGCGGCGCGCTCCATGACCCGAAAGGGCTTGATGTGAATGCTGTCAAGGCGTTCAAGGACAAGACCGGATGTGTCAGCAACTATCCCCATGCCGAGTTCACCGCTGACGGGCCGTCGATGCTGGAAAGCGATGCCGATATCCTGATCCCGGCCGCCATGGAAGGGGCTATCCACCAGGGCAATGCCGCCCGCATCCAAACCCCGCTGATCATTGAGGCGGCAAACGGCCCGATCACCTATCTGGCCGATGATATCTTGCGCCAGAAGGGGATTGTCATCATCCCCGATCTTTATGCCAATGCCGGCGGGGTTACCGTTTCGTATTTCGAATGGGTCAAGAATCTCTCGCATATCCGCTTCGGGCGTATGGAACGCCGTCAGGAAGAACAGCGCCATGATCTGCTGGTCCGCGAGCTGCAGCGGCTGTCGGCCGACCCCGGCATTGACTGGAAACTTTCCCCTGAATTTACCCGTGCCTATCTCAGGGGGGCGGAGGAAATTGATCTGGTGCGGTCGGGGCTCGATGATACGATGCGGACGGCCTATCAATCGATCCGGGAAATCTGGCACAGCCACGAGAATATCGACAGCCTGCGGACGGCAGCCTTCATCCTCGCCATCAGGCGGATATCAAAAAGTTATATGTCGAAGGAGCTCTAGGCCCACAGCAGTGCCAAGGATGTGCCCGCCGGAATGGCGGTTGCAGCATCCCCGGCGATGGCCTAGGATTAAGGGCAATCAGTCCCTGGCACCATAAGATGACCACGCTCTTCCCCCCTTTATCGTTTCTGAAAAGCCAGTGGCGGTTCCTGTTTTTCGGGTTTTTGCTGGCGTTCTTTTCATCCCCGGGGCAGACCTTTTTCATCTCACTGTTTTCAGCTGATCTGCGTGAAGAACTGGGGCTCAGCCACGGCGATTTCGGAACAGTCTATGCCGTGGCGACCCTCGCCAGCGCAGTGACACTGATCCCCCTCGGGCGGCTGGTTGATACCGTGCGCCTGCGGGTCATCGCGCTGTTCATCATTTGCGGGCTCGGGCTGGCGGCATTGTTCTTTTCAACGATCGCCTCAGTCACGATGCTGGTGATCGGCATTTATTTCATGCGGCTCAGCGGCCAGGGGATGATGACCCATCTCTATGCCACCGCCATGGCCCGACGCTATGTCGCCGAACGTGGCCGGGCGCTTGCCGTGGCCGCCCTCGGCCATCCGATGTCGGAATGGCTGATGCCGCTGTTTGTGCTTGTCATGGGTTCTGTGCTGATGTTCGAGTGGTATGAGATCTGGCGGATCACCGGGATCATGGCACTTGTCATCATGGTTCCGGCAGCCCTGCTGCTGACCCGGCGTCAGCACGGTCAGGATGGCGGCGGCGTCGATGCCCTGGCGGCGGGCAAGGACGGCCAGCACTGGACCCGACGGGATATGCTGATGCACTGGCGTTTCTGGATGCTATCCGGGCTCATCATCGCCCCCAGTTTTTCGACCACCGGGCTGCTGTTTCACCAGATCTATTTTGCCGAAAGCAAGATGATCCCCCTCGCCCAGTGGATCTCCGGCTACGGTATCTATGCTGTGTTCAACATCTGCGGGTCGTTCATCGGCGGCGGGCTGACCGATCGCTATACCGCCTGCCGGGTGGCACCGATTGTGGTGGCCAATATCGCGTTTTCAGCCCTGTTGCTGAACTTTGCTGCCCCGGGGCTGATGGTGTTTGTCTTCTTTGCCGGTTTCGGGTTGGTTCAGGGCATGGTCTATACCTCGGCAACACCGATCTGGGCCGAGATTTACGGCACACGCCATCTCGGCGGGATCAAGGCGATCGCCCAGGCACTGATGGTCTTCGCCTCCGCCGTATCCCCGGTATTGCTGGGGATCATGATCGATGCCGGGGCGAGCCTTGAAAGCCTGCTTCTTGTTCTTGGCCTGATCCCCATTATATCTGGGGTGAT
>JBMHCY010000090.1:0-3578 GCA_049889655.1 Puniceispirillales bacterium (SeqCode) | reverse complement strand
TCTCGCCGCTCAATGCCGGTGATGGTGGTGCCCAGCCGCGTCTCAACCCCGTCAAGCCGGGCCCGGACGAAAGCCGCCGGATCAACAACGCCGCCATGATCAAAAACCATGCCGCCGAGCCCTGTTTCAACCCCTGTCAGCCTGGCGGCCTCTGCTGCATCGACCTGACGATAGACTGTTTCCGGCCAGCCAAGCCGGGCAATCTTCAGCTGGCGGAGCGTCTCACGGTCATCATGGGCAAGCAGGATCGTCCGCTCATCGAGGCCGGCCCCGGATTGGCTGGCCCAGTAACGGGCATAACCCCAGGCGGTCAGCGACAGCCGGGCCTCAGGCGTATCACTGGCAGTAAGGCGCGGCGCCTGGATCGCGGCAATATTGCCGGAAGCCCCGTCTGCACTGCCAGTCCCTGCCCCGATCACCACCGGGTTGAGGCCACGCATCCGCAGTGATGCCGCCACCGAAGCTCCGGCAATGCCGGCACCAATGATCGCCACCCGGCCCGGATCACCCGCCGCTGGTGCTTCATCCGCCGTGCCGTTGAAAACGCCGGTGATGCGATGACGCTTGCCCCCGAAACCGGGATGACGGCTGATGCTGAACCCGGCCTTTTCCAGCCCCCGCCGCACATCACCGGCAGCTGTGAAACTGCTGACCGTTGCCCCGGCGGCGCTGCGACCCCCTATCAATGAAAAGAGTTTATCATTCCACATCAGTGGGTTACGCGCCGGAGTGAATCCATCAAGAAACCAGGCATCAGCCTTGAACTGGCAGCGTTCCAGCACCGTAATACTGTCACCATAGAGCAAATCCAGTGTTACTTTGCCGCCGAGAAAATGGCGGCGATGGCGCCCGGGCCAGCGTGGCGGCAGGGCAGCGACCAGCATGGCCCGCAGATGGTCAAGCTGCGGCCATGGAGACAGCACCTGGTCGATCATGGCCGTATCAAGCGGGGCGATTTCGGTGGAAAGATAGGTCAGGTGCGGGGCGGCATCACCCATGCGTTCAATTTCGGCCATCACCGCCAGAAAATTGAGCCCTGTACCGAAGCCGGTTTCGGCGATAACAAAATGATCCCTGCCCTTAAAGCGTTCAGGCAGACCATTGCCTTCGAGAAAGACGCAGACTGTCTCGGCCAGCCCGTCTTCGCCGGAAAAATAGATATCATCGAAGCGATTGCTCCTCAGCCGCGGTTGACCGCCGCTTTCATCGAGGCTGCAATCGGGATCAAGCAGGGTTTCGATCATAGGGTTTTGTATCATGACAGCCGAGGCTAGTCGATGCGGCCGCGCAGGGTCAGCGGCAGTTGGGCGAGCATAAAGAGCCCGCTCAGCGGCGCAAAGACAAAGACTTTCATCTGCACCCAGCCTGCTTCATCAAGATTGCGCCAGGCCAGTTCGTTGGCCACCGCCAGAAAGGTGAAGAACATCCCCCAGCGAAGGCTGAGCTTCATCCAGGTGCCATCATCAAGGCGGAATTGTGCCCCGAAAAAGCGTTTCATCATCGCCTCACCGCGCAAGGCCCCGGCCAGCAAGACAAGGGCAAAGAGCCCGTTGAACAGGGTCGGCTGTATCTTGATGAAGACATTGGCATCGAGCAGCCAGGCACTGAGGGTGAGGATGAGCGAGAGCCCCACGGAAAACAGCGGGAAGATCGCCACCCGTCCTTCCTTGAGGCGGGCAAAAGCCAGGAGCCCGAGCCCGAGCGCCGATGACACCGCCGCCGCCGCCAGCAATCCGGCCCATTCATAGACCATAAAGAAACTGACAAGCGGCAGGATTTCGATAAAAAAAGCGATCAGCCGCATGGACGGCCTACCAGCGTTCCAGATCAAGCGGGCCAAGGGCCCGTGCAGCATCACCACGCATGAAGACCAGTGTCACCGAGCCGATCTCAACCCCGAATTTGCTGACATAGGCCCGGTTGATCGCCACGTGCTCATCCTGCTGATAGATGAAATCGTTGAACTTGACCCGCAACTGGCGGTCACCCATCTGCAAATCGATATCGTAGACCCAGTTGAGGGCATTGCCCGCCACACGGCCGCTGGCGGAGCCATTGATATCCGCGGCACTGCCCTCATAGCGGGTAAGGCCCTTGTCATCCTTGCCGAGATTGGTGATGGTCCAGATGCGGTTGGCCTTCTCCCCGTCATCATAGAGGAAATCTTCATCAAGGATGATGGTGTTGCCCTCCACCGTACCGGTGATGTTGACCCTGAACTGCCGCCGCAGATTGCCGAAACGATCCTCGAAAATCCCCCAGGCGATTGTCTCGCCCTTAAAGAATTCCTCCAGCCGCAATGGCGGCGTGCCGTCTTTCAGGCTTTCGATGCCACGTTTGCTGCATGCGGTCAGCACACCGCCCAGCAGAAGGATCGACAGCAGGATAAGAAGGGTTTTCATCGGCCCTGACCTTTCAATGATGTTTTCCATCACTGAAGTAGGCCGGAACACGGTCGCGGAAAGGTTTGCTGTGCTGCGAAAGACGCGGAAACCCTCTGCCGTCAGTCGATATTGGCGAGGACTGCCCTGGCGACTGCCCGGGTGCCCATATCACCACCGAATTCCATCGGCCGCAGGGCTTTGGCGGCAAATCCTTTTTCCACTGCTGCCTCGATCAGCATCGCCGCTTCGGACCAGCGTGGCTCACCTGACCGTTCCGCCAGATAATCCAGCATCAGCCCGCCACTGAGGATCGTCGCCAGCGGATTGGCCTTGTCCTGTCCCATGATATCCGGCGCGCTGCCATGGGCTGGCTGGAACAGCCCGTGGCTGTCTCCGATTTCACCGCAAGAGGCAATGCCCATCCCACCAACAAGACCGGCCGTGAGATCGGAGAGAATATCGCCGAACATATTTTCTGTCACCAGCACATCAAATGACCACGGGCGCCGCACCAGCTCCAGTGCCATGGCGTCAACATAGGCATGATCGGCGGTGATCCCGCTATGCTTGCTGGCAACCTCATCAAAGATCTGGCGGAAAAACGCCATGGCGGTAAAGACATTCGCCTTATCAACGCAAGTGACCTTGCCCTTGCCGCCTCGCGATTGCCGCCGCGACGCCATTCGAAAAGCAAATTCATGCAGTTTTTCTGTTGTATTTCTTGTAATTCTAAGTGTTTCTTCAACCATTACATTATCAATAACACGGCTCCGGCCATGAACAGCTGCAGAATAGAACAGCCCTTCGGTGCTTTCTCGGATAAGGACGAGATCAATTCCCGCCGCTTCAGGAGCGGCGAGCATCTGGGGGGCGTTTGGCCAGGCCCGGATGGGGCGAACACCGGCATAAAGCCCGAGCCTGTCACGCAGCCGCAGATGGGGCGAGATTTCGGTACCGTCGTCAAGGCGGATGCCGGGCAGACCAATCGCCCCCAGAAGAATGGCATCCGCCGCTGCAGCGCGATCTTCACCATCGGCTTCGATATCCTGCCCGGTTTCACGGTAATACCCGGCCCCGGCCCTGATCTCATCGTAATGCGGGGCAGGCATCCCGACAGCGGCGAGCGCCTTTTCGACAATCGGGATCGTCGCATCGATGCAATCACTGCCGATCCCATCCCCGCGAATGACTGCA
>JBMHCY010000089.1:0-10314 GCA_049889655.1 Puniceispirillales bacterium (SeqCode) | reverse complement strand
TTCCTGAATTGTGTGGCGCCTGCCGGTGTTGCCCTGCGGGCGAATACCTGCCAGCGCGTCGTCGATGTGGTGATCGGGGCCTTTGCCGATGTCCTGCCGCAACAGGTGATTGGTGCGGCCAATGGTGCCAATACCAGTGCTGTCTTTGCCGGGGTCAATCCTGAAACAGGCGAGCGTTATGTATATCTTGAAACCCTTGGCGGTGGCATGGGTGCGCGGGCCACAAAAGATGGCAAGGATGGTGTTCAGGTCAATATCACCAACACCTCAAACCTGCCTGTTGAGGCGATCGAAATGGAATATCCGTTGCGGGTCGAAGCCTATGCGCTGGTTGAGGATTCAGGTGGCGCAGGCGAATATCGCGGCGGTTTGGGTATCCGCAGGACGATCCGTCCTGTCGGCCATATCTGTGAATTCAATGGTGTCGGTGAGCGCTTCCGGCACCAGCCCTGGGGGGTGTTTGGGGGCCAGCCCGGCTCAGCAGGGCAGTTTTATTTCATTGATGAAAACGGGGAAAAAAAGGCGCTTCCATCCAAGACAGGGAGCATCAAACTCGACAGCAAGACGGCTGTTTTCATGGAAACACCGGGGGCAGGCGGTTATGGCAACCCTGAAAACCGATCTTCAGAAAATCGTGAAGAAGACAGGAGATCAGGAAAATTCAGCCATGAATACCTTGCCAAACACTATCCAATGCCATCACAATAATTGGCAAAAATTGAGATTGTTCACCAAGGGAGGAAAAAATGAACATGTTTATGAAATCATGCATGATGACCGCCGCCACAGTACTGGCGTTCAGCACTGCAGCTTCTGCAGGCACTGTCAAATGGGATATGGCCAATGAATATCAGGAAAGCTCGATCCATGGTCAGGGACAGAAAGTTTTCTCTGAAACCCTGATGAAGGAATCTGGCGGTTCCGTTGTGGTAACCAACCATTTCGGTGGGTCCATCGGTTATAAATCCAAAGAACATTTTGATGCTGTCGGTGACGGTGCATTGCCTATTGCCAATACATCTATGGGTCAGGTTGCAGGGATTGAGCCGATTTTCCTGCTGTCTTCACTGCCGTTTCTCGTCGGTTCTGCCGATGATGCCAAATTGCTCTGGGAAGTGGCCAAGCCACATTACGAGGAAGTTTTCGCCAAGCATAATCAGATCCTGCTTTATGCTTCACCATGGCCGCCTGCAGGGATCTGGTCAAAAAAGCCGGTTCTTTCCTCATCTGATCTTTCGGGGCTGAAAATCCGGGCCTGGGATGCCAGTGGGACAAGAACACTTAAAACAGCCGGTGCTGCTGCCGTTCAGATGAGCTGGGCCGATGTTGTGCCGCAGCTTTCTGCAGGGGGGATCGAAGCTGTCCTGACGTCAGCTGAAGGTGGTGTCAATGCCAAGTTCTGGGAACATCTCTCCCATTTCAATGCCATCAACTATTCGATGTCGCTCAATATGACCCATGTGAACAAGGACGAATTTGATGCGCTTAGTGCCGAACAGAAAGCCGCTGTCATGAAAGCTGCTGAAGCAGCCAGTGATGCGGCCTGGTCCGCCCTCGCCGAACGTGTCGGCCAGAACTACAAGGACATGCGTAGCAATGGCATTGCGGTTGCCGAGACTGTCCCTGCAGGTTTCCTTGGCGAGCTGAACGCTGCCGGTGATGGTGTCTATGACGACTGGCTTTCCAAAGTCGGTGATACCGGTAAAGCCATCCTCGATGAGTACAATCAGCGTCGGGGCAACTAAACCTCAACACAAAAGGGCAGGGATAACCCTGCCCTTTTTTTGATTTTCAGTTTTATTTGAGCGCTGTTTTTTCAGAGGGGGGGATCATGCTGGACATACTGGAAAGCCTATCAAGGCGGCTCAGTACAGCAGGGGCATGGGTGGCCGCCGGTCTGCTGGTCTATATGGTTGTCCATATTCTGGTTGAGATCATCGCCCGTACGGTGTTTGATTCATCAACCTATTCACTTGATGAATTTGTCGGTTATGCGATTGCTGCAATGACCTTCCTTTCACTGGGGCATACTTTCAGCGAGGGGAAACTCATCCGGGTCAACATTTTGACCAATGCCATTTCAGGTCTCTTCAGCCTGATCGTCGAACTGATCTGTATTGCTTTCACCTTTGGCGTGATCCTGTTTTTTGCCCGTTATGTCTGGCGCAGCCTTTATCGGAACTGGGAGAGAGGGACGATCAGTCCCACCCTCACAGAAACGCCGATCTGGCTTGTGGAAAGCGTGTTTTTCTGTGGTCTGTGTATTTTTCTATTGCAGATGCTGACATCAGCCCTTGTCAGGATTGCGCGGTACCGCACCGCGAAAGAAACCTGAGCCAAAGGGAGGTCAGATTATGGAATCGCTTAATATTGCCTTTATCGTCCTGATGCTGTTGATATTTTACCTCGGCCTCGGTGTCTGGGTGTTTTCAGGATTGTTGCTTGTCAGTGTCTCAGGCCTGGCACTTCTGCTTGATATGCCGTTTCACCGTATCGGCACAATTATGGCCCCCCTGATCATCCGTTCAGCAACCTCGTGGGAATTATCGGCCATTCCGATGTTTGTCTGGATGGGTGAGCTGATGTTCCGGACCGATATCTCGGACCGGTTGTTCCGCAGCTTGTCACCGCTGGTCTATCACCTGCCGGGACGACTGCTACATACCAATGTCTTTGGGTCAGCCCTGTTTGCAGCGGTGAGTGGATCAAGCGCGGCAACAACCGCAACCGTGGGCAAGATCACCACCAGTGAGCTCATGGATCGGGGCTATTCATCATCACTTGCTTTTGGATCACTGGCGGGGGCTGGCTCACTGGGCCTGTTGATCCCACCATCGATCGTGCTGATCGTCTATGGTGTGCTTGCCGAAGTATCGATTTCCCGGCTGTTTGCTGCTGGTGTCTATCCTGGCCTGCTGATTGCAGCACTCTATTCCGGTTATATTATGTTCCGCAGTGTGCTTGACCCGTCGCTGACACCAGCCAAGGAAAAGCCGCCAACCCTTCGTGATATGGGTCTTGGGCTGGTCAATCTGACCCCTATTGCCTTGCTGATCTTTATCGTTCTTGGGGCGATTTATTCTGGTTTTGCCACCCCGTCAGAAGCCGGGGCTGTAGGAGTTGCCGCGACGCTTATCATGGCCCTGGTGACACGCCAGTTGTCTCGGCAAATTTTCTTTGAAAGCCTGATGGCATCGGTGCGGACCTCCTGCATGATTGCTTCCATTCTGCTGGCGGCGGCGTTTCTTTCTACCAGTATGGCCTATCTGCATGTGCCCCAGGATGTAGCAAAGAGCATTGCCATGATGGAACTTTCCCCCTATGAGCTGATCTTCGTCCTGGCGATTTTCTATATTCTGCTGGGGCTGTTCCTCGAAGGGATTTCAATCACGGTAATGAGCTTGCCCATCACCCTGCCGCTTGTTCTGGCCAGCGGGTTTGATCCGGTCTGGTTCGGGATCTTTCTTGTGATTATGGTTGAACTGGCGCAGATCACGCCGCCGATCGGGTTTAACCTGTTTATCATTCAGGGGCTCACGGGCACGCCGATCTTCCGGGTGGCGATTGCTGCTGCACCGTTTTTCATTCTGATGTGTGTTGCCGCAACAATCATCACGATCTATCCCGAGATCGCGCTCTATCTGCCTGATAAACTGTTCAATAAGTGATCAGGTGAGGTTGTTGATACAGACCTGACCTTCCTTCATCACCATTTTGAGTGATGTCTCCGGGGTTGTCAGGGCTCTGATATCCTCCAGAGGATCACCATCAATGACAATCAGGTCTGCCAGCAGGCCTTCTTTGACCTGGCCGATCTGATCTTCCATGTTGAACAGCCGTGCTGCATTGCAGGTGGCCTGTCGCACCAGATCATCATTGGAGACAACCGGGCTCCGCAGTGTAAATTCTTCCAGCTGGCGACGATGCATGATCCCCAGAAGGTCTGTCCCGAAGGCAATATTGACATTCTGCTGATAGGCGAGTTTGAGCGCATCAAGGCCGGCATCGAGGACTTCCCAGGTCTTCTGCACCATATCAGCTGAAAGCCCGGCCTCTGTGCCTTCCTGAACAAGGGCATGATAGATCACCAGTGTCGGAACAAGGAAACGGTCATCATCGAGCATCAGATCAACACTGCCCTGATCGAGCAGGTTGCCGTGTTCGATTGATTTGACACCACATTTGAGCGCCCTGTTGATTGCTCTGGAAGTATAGGCATGCGCCATGACAGGGATATTGGCAGCATTGGCTTCATTGACAATCGCCCGCAGTTCTTCTTCCGTGAACTGGGTTGAGGTGATCCTGTCTGTTGGTGACGAGACTCCACCCGATGCCATGATTTTCAGGTGTGTTGCCCCGCGGCGGATTTCTTCCCGTGCTGCCCGCAGCACTTCAGTAATACCGTCACAGACATGGCCCATGCCTGAACAGCAAAAGCATTGATGAAGGCTGACTTCGCCAGGCCTGCGCATATCACCATGGCCACCTGTCTGCGAAAGGGCATGGCCGCAGAAAAGAAGCCTGGGTGCAGCGGTGGGGTTTTCTTCAACAGCATTGGCAAGGCCGTGGTCTGCCCCGCCAGCATCACGGACGGTGGTAAAACCCCTGGCGAGCATACCCCCCATGATTTCAAAAGCCTTGATCCCGACATAAAAGGGTGAAGTCGCCTTCAGTTTGGCAAAATCGGCAGTATAGGCGGTCACGTGAACATGGGCATCACAAAGCCCCGGCATCAATGTCTTGCCGTTCAATGGAATTTCAATGCTGTCCTTGTTCGCTTTAACGGATGATCCGATCTCGACGATCTTTCCGTCAGCAATGCGAACTGATTGCCCGGTTTGATATTCTCCAGCCACAACATCAAGCACTCTTGCATCAGTAAATACAGTATCAGCCATCATGGTCTCCCCTCTCAACACCTTATGCTAGGGGAATTATTGCTCTCTTTCATCAGAAATCGATGATGCAATGATTCTGGCCTCAAGAGAGGATATGGTTATCAACAAGGATTATTTTTCTGCTTCTGACACGCGGATCAATAGCATGGCGTGAACGCTGTTCCGCCACTCTATCTGGGCAGAGCCCGCACTTTAACATCATCGAGGTGCAGGTACTGGCGGTTGCACGCCCCCAGAACAAAATTCGTTTGCCAATCGTATGGTTTTGTTATCATCTAAGAACAGGCGAAGATTTGCGACCACAACCATCACGATCGCATGAGGCTCTCCATGGATGCACCGCGCTCTTCAAAACCCAGCGCCTCCGGTAACAGTGCGGCGAATGTAAAGTCGGAATGGAATTATCATCCTCCCATTCCGATTGATAACAACCCGCTATTTTCATGGCCGATCCGCTGGAAAGACACGCTGATTTATTACCGTGACAGCTGGCTGGTGGTGTCAGAGGGGACAATTTTCATCATTCTGGCCATCATATCCTGGCATTTTTTCAGCCCTGAACTGGAAGCCGCCAGAAACCTTCACTGGTCATGGACAGGCGGTATCTGGCTTCGGAATTTTCTGGTTCTGTTCCTGGTTGCTGGCGCCCTGCATTACTATTTCTTTGCCCGGAAACAGCAAGGCACAGAGTTAAAATATGTTTCGTCCTTTATGTCCAGAGGCAACCGCTTTCTGTTTAACAATCAGCTCTGGGACAATATGTTTTACGCGCTGGTCAGCGGTGTTCTGGTTTGGTCCTCTTACGAAGTGCTGATGTTCTGGGCCATGGCTAATGGTTATGTTCAGATGATCACTTTCCAGGATCACCCCATTTGGTTTGTTCTGGCCCTGCCGTTGATTTTTATCTGGATTGCATTTCATTTTTACTGTGTTCATCGGTTGCTTCATGTCAAATTTCTGTATGATCAGGTGCACGCGCTGCATCACAGAAATATTGCCACAGGTCCGTTTTCCGGTGTCTCCATGCATCCTGTGGAACATTTGTTATATTTTTCATCGGTGCTGATCCATCTGGTTCTGCCCACGCATCCCGTGCATATCATCTTTCATCTCTATACGCTCTCTTTGGGAGCGGTGTTTGGCCATACCGGATTTGACGCCCTCTTGGTGAAGAATAAAAAACGCCTTGCCATTGGCCATTTCCACCATCAGCTTCATCATCGGTTTTTTGACTGTAATTATGGGTCGGTGGATATGCCGTGGGATAAATGGTTTGGCACATTCCATGATGGCAGCCCAAACGCGATGAGCCGGATAAGGGCATCGCGAAAACTCTGACCCAGGGTAAAATCTAAACGCGAATTTGCATCTGAAACGACCCTATACCAGGAGACACATTTCAGGGTGAACCACATTCCCGTCTCTGCAACCATGAAAGTCCTACCAACACCACACCTCGCCGTCTTTGCTGGTCTATCAAAACCCTGCGGCTCGAGAATGGCATCCCCCATCGCGGGTCAATCTTCCAGCAGGTAGGCCCCGCGTGATGCAAGCGGCACGGCCCCGGCGATCTTGGCAATCGAAACCCCGGGCTGGACATATTTGATCATGTTCCGCGAGATCACCACCCCGTCCGTCCCGGCGGTGATGGCGCTTCGCGTTCGGGCAAACCCCGTGCCATCGAGATCAATCAGATCAGCGATGATATCCCCCGTCTTCACCACATCGCCGAGCCCGACATGATAGACGATCAGCCCGTGGGCATTGACCCGCAGCGTCTCCATGGCGTTGAGCGGCAGGGCCGGCGGTGATGCCGGTGGTGTGCCGACCGTATCGCTGATCAGGTGGCGGCCAACAAGAAAGCCATAGAGATTTTCGGCATCCTGCCTGTTGATCCTGTCATCGACATCATGCTGGCCGCGGTATTCCAGTGTCGCGGCGAGCGGCAGGGCAGGCCATGCCGCCTCCGGATAGCGGCGCGCCAGTTTGATCCACAGCCCCGGCCAGACTTCATCAAAAGACCCGCCCCCTGAATCCTCAGCCGTCAGCGTGGCGGCGGCCCCCATCCAGTCGGACAGATCCTGATATTCAGGCATCAGTTGCGGGACGATAAAGATATGATTGAGCGCTTCATCATCACAGTGCAGATCAAGCACCATCTCCGCATCCATCGCCTCGGCAGTGACAGCATGGCGGAGATGGTCAAGTGCCGTCACCGGCCGAAAAGCCTCATGCCAGTCGTGCAGGCGATCGAGGATAACGGCCTTGTTGGCCTCGGCGTCCTTACCCAGATGATCGGCAAGGCTGCCGCAGTGGTCGAACAGCACAGCATCGAGATCAACCCAGCCGCGATTGTAATTAAGCCCCAGCACAGGGTGATAGCGGCCGCGATGGGTATGGAACTGCAAATGCGCCATGCCGAGCGGATTGACCATCGGCATCACGACAATCTCGGCATGAAGGCGGCCTTCTTTCTCCGCCGCTTCAAGCATCGACAGCAGATGATGAAGGATGAGCATCCCCGGCTGTTCATCAGCGTGCAGCCCCGCCTGCATGAAAACCTTCAGCCCCTGGCCCTTGCGGCCAAACCGATAGAATTGCAGGCTGCAGGATGTCCCCGGGGTGTCGCTGGGAATGGGGATGCTGATGAGTTCCATGACACGTCCTATCTGATGAAGTTGAGCCTGAGCCGCAACCGGGCTTTCTGATTGGAGGGCAGATGGCGGTTCAGCCGCCGGTTAACGAGCCCGAAAATGCCGATAATCGCCAGCGTCAGCAGAATGAAATAGAGCCCGACAATGGGATAGGGAATAAACGGGTTGAAGGTCTTGTCGGCGAGGTAACTGGCATAATAGATCGCATCACCTTTCTGACGCCATGCCGGAAACCCGCTGAAAAAGACAAGCGTCGTCGCATGGAACATGAAAATGGCTTCATTGGTATAGGATGGCCAGGCGAGCCGCAGCATGGTCGGCCAGATGATCCGCCTGAATTTCTGGATGCTGTTGAAACCGAAAGCATCCGCAGCCTCAATATCCTGTGAAGGGACGGCCTGAAGGGCGCCATAGAAAATCTCTCCGGCATAGGCGGAGGTGTTGAGAAACAGCACAACAAGGGCGCCGAGCCAGGCTTTTGTCAGCCAGCGTGTTTCCACCGTCACTGTCATGAAGCCAAGCTCGATATCGACACCGAGACGCGGCAACAGCACAAACAGATCATAGGCAAAGAAAAACTGGATAAACAGCGGTGAGCCGCGGAAGATGAAAATGAACGCCCGTGACGGCAGGTTGAAGACAGGGCTCCTGGCGTTCTTGCCGAGGGCGACGAGAGTGGCCAGGAAGAAACCGAAAAACAGGGCCAGCACAGCGAAATAGATATTCCAGATCATGCCGGAGCCGATCAGGACAAACTGTTCACACAAGCTGATATCCGATTTGGGCAGCAGCCGTGCCCCGTAGCCAAGCGACCGCAGCCCGTAATCGGAAAGTGTTTGCAGACACGCCATGGCTACACCGCCTTGCCGGCCATGGTCGCCTGGCCGCGCGAAAGTCTCGCGGTGATGTGATCAAGCAGACGCTGCGAGATATAGGTGAGCCCGAGATAGAACACCATCAGGACAGCAAAATACCAGGCCCGCCAATCAGGATGGGGATAGGTAAATGCCCCTGTCTTCAGCCCCCCCAGTTCACGGGCCCAGTAGACAATATCCTCAATCCCGAGCAGGAACAGCAGCGGCGTGGCCTTGATCAGGATCATCCAGAGATTGGACAGCCCGGGCAGTGCATAAATCCACATTTGTGGCAGCAGAATACGCCTGAAAATCTGCCGCTGGTTCATGCCGAAGGCTTCAGCTGTTTCCAGCTGGGATTTGGGCACAGCCGCCATCGCCCCGGCCAGAACGTTACCGGCAAAAGCCCCGAAGACAATCCCGAAAGCCAGCAGCGCAAGGGCAAAACCGTAAACCTCATGCACCCATTGCTCAGCACTGCTGAGCGGCAGTTTGGCGGCACTGCACACGACGAAATCATTGCCCTGGCGGATCGGTTCCGTCACCTCGGGGCAGAGGATATGGTGGCGCAGATATTCGAAGGCCTGATCGAGGGCGATGGGGATGAACAGGAAAAACACGATATCGGGAATGCCGCGGATCATCGCCAGATAGCCGTTGCCGAGCAACCGGAAGCTGAGCCGCGGCGAGCGGCTGGCAAGGGCCCCGGTAAAGCCGAACCCCATGGCAATCGGTGCGGCAAGAGCGATCAGCAGCAGCACAACCCCGAAGGAAAGATAAAACGACATATGCTTCGGCGTGGTGATATAGCATGACAGCCACATCAGCCCCTCAAGGCTGGCCGGGTCTGCACAATAGCCGAACATTATGATTTCCCCTTGGCCTTGGGGCCGCGTGCATTGGCAGGCTTCGCCTTGGCATCATGACCTTGCGGATCATAGGGTGAGAGCAGCGGATGACGCTTTCCTGTCATCACTTCTTCAACGCCCAGCCTGCCCGCGAGCGGGGCATTGGTCATCCCTGAATGCATGACCGCGATATAGAGCCCGGCAAGGGTTTCACCATCACGTGTCCTGACACGGCCGATTTTCGGGCGTCCATCCATTGGCAGCGGCCGCTTGCCGAGGGTGAAATGATCAAGCCGTATGGCCCCCTCGTAATTGAGACGGGCGGCCATGGCCTGAACCAGTTTTTCTGCTGACGCGGCAGGATCAGGGTCATCATCAGCCGTGGCGGTGAAAGCGCCGCCAATCACAAGGCGGCCGTCCTTATCCTGTCTGGCATGAAAATCGACACCGGCCACCGGATGATCCAGCAGCCGCGGCAGCGGTTCCGTATAGGCCAGCAGCCCCAAAGATGACCGCATGGTGAAATCAACATCAACCCCCGCCAGGAGGTCAGGCGTTCCCATCCCGGCGGTGAGAATAATCTCGTCTGCCTCGAAAGCCCCGGTCTCTGTTTCAATGCCGGTGATGCGGTTTTCCGCCACGATCAGGCGGCTGACTTTTGTCTGATGGATGGCGGCATCGCTCGCCTCAAGAATGGCGCGGGCGGCTGTTCTGCCCTCAATGGCAAGGTCGTGGAGGCCAAACCCGGCCTGGCCGGGCAGCGTTTGCAGATGCGGCAATGCAGGGCGCATTGCATCACCATCGACCATGGCCACATCATGGCCCCAGCCGCGATGCTGATCGATTGAGGCCGGCAAGGCGTCTTCATCAAGGTCCCAGATAAAGGCCCCTTCAGCTGTCGCGCTCAACCCGTCAATCCGGGCAATCATCTCCGGCCAGTAGCGCAGGCTGGCAACACGGAAAGCCGCGTAATCAGGGTCATCGTCGGCATAGCCGTTGACCCATCCCCAGGTGCCCGATGTGGCCTGTGCCGGATCGCCAGGCAGGGCTTCTGCAAAAA
>JBMHCY010000088.1:0-6659 GCA_049889655.1 Puniceispirillales bacterium (SeqCode) | reverse complement strand
CGCAATTTCAAAGGCCGCATGGGGGCGGCCAGTTCAAAGGTTTATCTGGCCTCGCCCTATACCGTCGCTGCCTCTGCCGTGACAGGGCAGCTCACCGACCCGCGTCTTGTTGTGGAAGGATAGACCATGGGGCGGCTTTGGCGATTTGAAGACACAATTGATACCGATGTGCTGGCCCCGGGCTTTTACATGAAGGCCCCGCTGGCAGAACTGGCAGGCCATTGCCTCGAAGCCCTGCGGCCGGAATTCGCATCGCAAGTCAGGCAGGGCGATATTCTGCTGGCGGGCCCCAATATGGGGGTGGGCTCTTCCCGTGAACAGGCGGCAGAAGTGCTCAAATATCTCGGGATTGAAGCATTGATCGCCCCGGGATTTGCCGGGATTTTCTACCGCAATGCGATCAATCTCGGTCTCCCTGTCTTCACCATTGGCGATGAAGCCTTTCACCACCCGGCTTTATCTGACGGCGCGCAAGTCACTCTAAATTTTGATGATGCTCGGCTGACAATTGACGAGACCGGCTTATCTTTATCATTGGACCCGCTGCCGGAATTTCTGCAGGTCCTGATCAATGATGGCGGGCTGGTTCCGCATCTCGAAAAGCGCTTTTCTGCGCAGCAACAGGAATAGGCCAATGCGGTTGAGATCACAACTGGATGCAGCAGGGCTGGTGCTCGCCCCTGGTATTTACGATGCCCTTTCGGGGCTGATCGCCACACAATCCGGGGCACAGGCTGTTTATCTTTCCGGGGCCAGCCTCGCCTATACCCGTTTTGGCCGTTCGGATATCGGCCTCGTCAGCGTGACTGAGGTCAATGACACGCTTGCTGCCATCACCGACCGCATCGACACACCGGTGATTGTCGATGCCGATAACGGCTATGGCAACGCGCTCAATGTTCAGCGGACGGTCCGGGCGTTTGAACGGTCAGGGGCAGCCGCGATCCAGCTGGAAGATCAAGCTTTCCCCAAACGCTGTGGCCATCTTGATGGCAAGGTGCTGATCCCGGCGGCTGAAATGGTCGGCAAGATCAAGGCTGCGGTTGATAGCCGTCACGACAATGAGACGCTGATCATCGCCCGCACCGATGCCCGGGCGGTCGAAGGCCTTGAGCAGGCCATGGAAAGGGCAGATGCCTATATCACGGCCGGGGCCGATATCCTTTTTGTCGAAGCCCCGCAATCGCTTGAGGAAATGCAAACCCTGACCAGCCGTTTCAGCCCCCGTATTCCCATGCTCGCCAATATGGTCGAAGGCGGCAAGACGCCGATCCGGTCAGCCGAAGAACTGGCGCAACTGGGCTATAAACTGGCGATCTTCCCGGGTGGTGCAGTGCGGGCAATCGCACATCATCTCGAGGCTTATTATCATGGCCTGATCAGCACCGGCAGCAATCAGGGTTTTGCTGAAAAAATGCATGATTTCAATGCGCTCAATAAAATTATCGGAACAGAAGAACTGCTCGCCCTGGGCAAGAAATACGAAGAAAAATAACAGGTATTCTGCATGATCAAATCTGAACTTGACCCCGTCACGCTTGCCATTCTCAAAGGTCGGCTCGAACAGATTGCCGACGAAATGGACGCGACTCTGTTTCGGTCCGCCTTCAACCCCATCATCGCTGAGGCCCATGATGCCAGCCATGGCATCTATGATGGCATCACCGGGGAAACGCTGGTGCAGGGCAAATCCGGCCTGCCGATCTTTGTCGGGGTGATGGCCTTTGCGGTAAAGGCCGTGATCGACAAGGTTGACCGAGAAGGCGGGCTTGCAGAAGGTGATGTGTTCATCTTCAACGATCCCTATGATGGCGGCACCCATCTTTCCGATTTCAGGCTGGTCAAGCCTGTGTTTCGTAATGGCAAGGTGTTTTGTTATCTGGCCTCGGTGGGGCACTGGCATGATGTTGGCGGCAACGTGCCCGGCAATTACAACCCGGAGGCGACGGAATCATTTCAGGAAGGGATGCTGATCCCGCCGGTGAAACTGTTCGAAGCCGGGGTCATGCGGAAGGATATCGTTGATATTCTGTCAGCCAATTCACGTCTGCCAAACTCGCTTTACGGTGATCTCAACGGCCAGATCAATGCCCTCGATCTGGGCGGGGAAAGGCTTGCCGCTCTGCTTGATGAATACGGTGAGGACGATGTGGCCACAGCCCTCAAACTGCTGCGGGAACGGGCTGAGGCGATGATGCGCGATCACCTCGCCGAATTGCCGGATGGCACCGTTTCGGTTGAAGATTTTCTCGATAATGACGGGGTCAGTGATACGCCATTGAAACTGGCGATTGATCTGACCATCAGCGATGATCGGATGATTATTGATTTCAGCCGGTCAAGCCCGGCCTGTGCCGGACCTGTTAATATCTCCCGGTCGACAACGATTGCCGCCACCTATGTTGCACTCAAGCATATCTTCACCGATGTGCCTGCCAATGCCGGGGTGTTGCAGCCTGTAGAATTCATCATCCCTGAAGACAGTTTCCTGAGCGTCAAGGCCCCGAAACCGGTGGGCGGCTATACCGAAACGATCCTGAGGCTGATCGATGTCATGTTTCAGGCGTTCCAGCACGTGACACCGGAACGCGTCAATGGCTGTGCCTACGGGACGATCAATGCGCTGTCGATCTCAGGCCATCGGGGCAACGGGGCCCGCTGGGTCATGTTTTCTTTCTTTGGCGGTGGCCACGGCGGCCATCCGGAAGGTGACGGGCTCAACCATGGCAATGCACCGATTTCAACAGCGACGATCCCGCCGCTGGAAATTCTCGAAGCGGCCTATCCTGTGCAGTTCACCCAATGGGCCCTGCGGCCTGATTCAGGCGGGACCGGTAAGCACCGTGGCGGGCTTGGGGCTGTCTATGAAATCGAATTGCTTGAAGAAAGCGCAACCGCTTTCCTGTTTGGCGAAAGAGGCAAGTTTGCCCCTCGCGGTGTCGTCGGTGGTGGTGACGGGGCGACCAACTGTTTTGTTTATGAAAGCCCCGATGGTGAGAAGCGATCCCCGGAACTGGTCTCCAAAATCACAGGCGTCAGGATGAAAAAGGGCCAGCGTCTGCGGCTCGAGACGCCGGGGGGCGGAGGCTATGGCGATGCTGCCGAGCGGTCGTCCGACTTGACCGAACACGACCTGCGTCAGGGCTATGTCACGGGGAAGGGCCAATGAGCAAATCAATTGTCATAGGCGTCGATGTCGGCGGCACCTTCACCGATATTCTTGCCCTCGATGAAGCCTCGGGGCAGGTCAGGGTTGCCAAGGTGCCGTCCACCCGCGGTGACCAGTCGGAAGGGTTTCTCGAAGGCATCCAGCAGGTTGCCGACAATCTCGGGGATGTCTCGACGATCATTCACGGGACAACCGTGGCGACCAATGCACTGCTCGAACGCAAGGGCGCCAAGGCCGGCATCATCACCACTGCCGGGTTCAGGGATGTGCTTGAAATGCGGCGGCGGGACCGACCGTCGACCTGGGGGCTGTGGGGTCAGTTCACCCCCGTCGTTGAGAGGGTTGACAGGCTAGAGGTCAAGGAGCGCACCCTGGCCGATGGCACGATCCGGGAACCCATCGATGAGGATGAAATCCGATCAGCCGCAGAAAAACTGCTGGCCCAGGGTTGCTCTTCTGTCTGCCTGTTTTTCATCAACGGCTATGCCAATCCTGAAAATGAGCGCAAGGCTGCGGCGGTTCTGCGGTCTGTCTGGCCGAATGACTATGTCAGCGTGGCTTCAGAAATCCTGCCCGAAATCCGCGAATTTGAACGCTGTTCGACAGCAACGCTGAATGCCTATCTGCAACCGCCGGTGGCCAATTATCTGGCGAGGCTTGAAGACAGGATCAAGGCAGAGGAATCCGATGCGGAAATTCTGATTGTCCAATCCAATGGGGGCGTCATGTCGGTGGATACCGCCAAGGCCCTGCCGATCCGAACCGCTCTTTCCGGCCCGGCTGCAGGGGTGGTGGCAGCACGCCAGATCGCCGGTGATGCCGGTTTTGACAATATCATCACCGGTGATATGGGCGGCACATCCTTTGATGTTTCGCTGGTGGCAGATGGCCAGAACATGCTGACAGCCCAGGCCAGTATCGATTTCGGCATGGTGATCCGCACGCCGATGATTGAGATGACAACGATCGGGGCCGGGGGCGGGTCGATCGCCCATATTGATGAAACCGGGCTGCTCGAAATAGGCCCGGAAAGTGCCGGGTCCTACCCTGGTCCAGTCTGCTATGGCCTTGGCAACACGCGGCCGACCGTGACCGATGCCAATCTTGTGCTGGGCCGGATCGATGCCCGCAACCCGATTGGCGGCAAGCAGAAACAGCTTGACCGTGATGCTGCCATGGAAGCGATCAGGGTGCATATCGCATCGCCGCTCGGTCTCAATGTCCATGAGGCGGCCGAGGCAATCATCAGGGTCGCCAATGCCAAGATGGGCGGGGCGATCAGGCTGATATCAATTGAACGGGGGCATGACCCGAAACAGTTCGCGATGATGCCCTTCGGGGGTGGCGGGGCTCTCCATGCCGGGGCATTGATGCAGGATATCGGTCTTTCGGCATCGATCGTCCCGCGTTATCCCGGGGTCAATTCCGCACTGGGCTGCATCATGTCTGATCTGCGCCATGACGAAGTCCAGACCATGAACACGATGCTCACGGATCTGGATTGCCAGCAACTGGCGGCGAGAATTGAGACCATGACCAAAGCCTCGACCGCCGTGATCACCCAGTCAAAGGCCAATCTGGAGAGCATCGACCGAATTGTTGAACTCGATATGCTGTATCTGGGGCAGACACATTCTGTCGCTGTGCCGATCACGGATGATCCGGCAAGCTTGAGCCATGAAAGCATCCTTGCCGCTTTCGAAGCCAGTTATATGCGCAGTTACAGTCGCCTGCTGTCAGGGATCCCCGTGCGTATCCTGAACCTCCGGCTTTCGGTGGTTGGCCGCAGGCCATCGATTGATCTGGCGATACTGGCTAAGGGAGAGCGCGCAGCCAGCGTTGCTGATTGCGTGCTGGCGGATCAATCGATCTTTGCCGCAGGGCAGTGGCATGAGGCCAAGATCTACGATCGTCTGCGTCTGCCGCAAGGGGCGGAAATCCCAGGCCCGGCGCTGCTTGTTCAGGCTGATGCCACAATTTATGTCGATCCGGGGATCAGTGCCTCTGTCGACAGTTATGGCAACATCATCATGACCCCGAAGGGAGAAAAGACATGACCGAAGGACCATTCAATCCGGCAACAACCGCCGTTCTGATCGTCGACCTGCAGAATGATTTTCTGCATCCCGAAGGGGCCTATGGCCGGGCAGGGCAGACCAGCCCTGAAATTGCGGCTTTGCCGGAACGCCTGCTGCCGTTGCTTAATGCCGTTCGTGATGCAGGGGGCTGGGTTGTTTCAACACAATTCACCCTCGTTCCCGGCAAGGGGGGCGAGCCGTTCATTTCAAGCCACCTGAAAAAACTCCGGCCGTTTCTGGCGAAAGGTGATTTCGCCCCGGCCAGTTGGGGGAACTCGCTCGTCGATCTGCTGCAACCGGCGGATATCACCGTTGAAAAAGTGGCCTATTCCGCTTTTTACCAGACACGCATGGATTTCGCCCTGAGCCGTGCCGGAATCAAGACGCTGATGGTCTGCGGGATTGTCACCAATGGCGGCGTCGCCTCGACTGTGCGTGATGCCCATGTCCGTGATTTTCATACCATCACGCTCGAAGATGGCTGTGCTGCCTTTTCCCCCGAAACCCATGAGACGGCGATTAAATCCCTGGCAACCGTCGGTGACGTGATCTCCATCGCCGATGCAATTGCGATGTTCAACGGGGGCTGATCATTGGCCGGGATTATCATCGATAATGCCTTTGATGCCGATGTGGCGGTTGACTGCCTGATTATAGGCGGTGGTGCCGCGGGGCTGACAGCAGCCCTCGCCGCCCGGGAACGTGGCCTTACCGTTCTCATCGCCGAGCGGGAAGACAGGCTTTCCGGGTCAACGGCCCTGTCATCGGGGCTGATCCCTGCTGCAGGCACAGCCGCCCAGAACCGCCAGGGAATTGAGGACAGCCGATCGACTTTCCATGCGGATATCATGGCCAAGAACAAGCATCAGGCTGACCCGGTGCATGTTGACCGCTGCGTTAATCAGGTTGCCGCCACCATTGACTGGCTTGAAGAATCCCACGCCATCCCTTTCCATGTTCTTGACGGGTTTCTCTACCCCGGCCACAGCCATCACCGGATGCACGCTGTCCCCGAGGTTACCGGTGCGGCCCTCGTGACAAGGCTTGAAGACGCTGCCATCAAACAGGATGTGCTGATCTCTACCAGTTTGCAGATTACCGATCTTGTCTTTTCCGATGCTGAAAAGGCAATGGGTGCAAGGGGGGTGCGGCCTGACGGGAGCCTTGAGACGATCGCCGCCGGGTCGATCATTCTGGCCTGCAACGGTTATGGTGGCAATCCTCAACTGGTGGCTGAACATATCCCGGCAATGCGTGAGGCACTTTATTTTGGGCATCCCGGCAATCAGGGTGAAGCTGTTCTCTGGGGGCAGGAGCTGGGGGCGCAACTCGCCCATCTTTCGGGCTATCAGGGGCATGGGTCGGTGGCCCACCCCCACGGTATTCTGGTGACCTGGGCGCTGATGATGGAA
>JBMHCY010000087.1:0-6470 GCA_049889655.1 Puniceispirillales bacterium (SeqCode) | reverse complement strand
TATGCCATTCTCAATTTCATCGGGACATTCGCGGTGCTGAAACTGTTCAGCACGGGAACGCTGGGGGATCGCTGAAATGGTGACGGGGGGCTTCAATGAGTGACGTCATCCACATGGTGGCCATGGTGTTGATCGGGCTCGGCGGTCTTGCGTTGATTGTCGGAGCGATCGGGCTTGTGCGGCTGCCTGATGTCTATTCACGGATTCACGCCGCTGGGATTATCGATACGGCCGGGGTGGCGCTGATGGTGCTGGGGATGATTCTGCTCTCGCCTTCATGGTTGATCACGGTGAAACTGGTGCTGATCGGAATTTTCATCTTTTTCACAAGCCCGATTTCCGGCCATGCGATTGCCCAGGTGGCCCGATCATCGGGGATTGAGCCCGAAGCCCGCGATACCACAAAATCCGATAAGGGGAGCCGGTCATGAGCGCCCTTGTTGTGAATATTTTTCTTGTCTCGATGATGGTGGTGATCGCCATTCTGGTGCTGAAAACGCGGCGTCTGTTTGCCGTGATTGTCATGTCCGGGGCCTATTCGCTGATCTCAGCGGCCATGTTCGTCAATCTTGATGCGGTTGATGTGGCCTTCACCGAAGCTGCGGTCGGTGCCGGGATTTCGACCGTCCTGTTGCTGGCGGCCATGGCCCGTCTGCCGGCTGAAGAAAAGAAGGGCACGGCGAATGTGATCGCACCATTGGCTGTCTGTCTCATCGCCGGGGCAATGCTTGTCTCGGCCGTGTTGACCCTGCCTGATTTCGGTGATCCTGCTGCCCCCGCTCATCAGCACGTCGCGCCGCGCTATCTCGCGGAAAGCGATGCCAAACTGCACATCCCCAATGTGGTGACAACCGTGCTGGCGAGCTATCGCGGGTTTGATACGCTCGGCGAGACGATTGTGATCTTCACGGCGGGGCTTGGGGTTCTTCTTGTGCTCGGCAGCCCACGTCGTAAAAACAAGAAAAAGGGCGGCGGTGCCGCATCAAAGGGGGAGGGGTCATGAAATCGAACCCAGTCTACCGTGTCTGCACCAAGATCCTGTTCGCCCCGATCATCCTTTACGGGCTTTATGTTCAGTTCCATGGTGATTTCGGCCCTGGCGGCGGGTTTCAGGCCGGGGTGATCATCGCGGCGGCGTTTATCCTCTATGGTATTGTTTTCAGCCTTGAGGAGGCGATGACAGTCGCACCGCCCAAGGTTGTCACGGTGATGACGGCTGTCGGTGTCATGCTCTATGGCGGGGTCGGGGTGGTGAACCTGCTTCTCGGCGGCAATTACCTTGACTACAACACGCTTGCTGATGATGTGGCCCATGGCCAGCATTACGGCATCCTGCTGGTCGAGCTCGGGGTCGGGATCACGGTGACGAGTGTCATGCTCAATCTCTACTATCTCTTTGCCGGTTACAAAGGGGCCGCGAAGTGATGACGATCGAAATGCTGCTGCTCAAATGGAATTACCTGATCGTCATCGTGCTGATGATGATCGGGCTGTTTATCGTCATGTCACGCCAGAATCTGGTGAAGAAGATTGTGGGGCTCTCGATTTTCCAGACCTCGTTGTTTCTGTTTTACATATCAGTCGGCAAGGTGGCTGAAGGCACGGCGCCGATCATCACCCATGGTGACGGCCATCACCAGCTCTATTCAAACCCGCTGCCCCATGTGCTGATCCTCACCGCCATTGTTGTGGGTGTTGCCACCACGGCCCTTGGTCTGGCGCTTGTTTTGCGGATCAAAGATGCCTTTGGCAGTATTGAAGAAGATGAAATTCTGGCCATGAAAGCGGCCACAAGGAAGGAGGAGAAATCCTCATGATCCTTGCCGACCATCTTTCAGCCCTTGTTGTCGTTGTGCCGCTCCTGATGGCGGTGATCGTCGCGCTGCTGCCGTCGGCGCGGCTGGCGTGGCTGCTCTCCCTTGCCTCTGTCGGGGCGAGTTTTGCCGCCGCGCTCGCCAATGCTGACCAGAACATGGGTGCTGTCAGTTCTTATCATCTCGGCGGCTGGCCGCCACCCTGGGGGATCGAGTTTGTGGCTGACAGCGCATCGCTCTTGGTCGCGGCTGTGGTTACAGGATTATCCTTTGCCTCAACTCTCTACGCCAAGTCATTGATTGAAAATGATATTGAAGAAGAAAGCATTCCCCGGTTTTACGCGGCCTGGCTGCTGACCATCGGTGGTCTGCTTGGGCTTGTCATGACCGGTGACGCGTTCAATCTATTCGTCTTCCTTGAGATTTCATCGCTTGCCGCAGTGACCCTTGTTGCCATGGGCGGCGGACAGGACAGGCGAGCGCTGATCGCCGCCTATAATTATCTTGTCATCGGTGCGATCGGGGCGACTTTCTATGTGATCGGGGTGGGCTTCTGTTATGCCGTGACAGGCACGCTCAATATGGCTGATCTGGCGATCCGGCTGGCCCAGGTTGAAGCGGAAGCGGCTGTTTTCGTGGCTTTTGCCTTTATGATCGGTGGTATTCTGGTCAAGGCGGCGGTTTTCCCTGTGCATATCTGGCTTCCGGCTGCCTATGGCTATGCACCGTCGGCTGTATCAACCCTGCTTGCGGCGATCGCCACCAAGGCCTCGATCTATGTACTGGCCCGGGTGCTGTTCACAGTCTTTGCCGGGTATGAGGAGACCAGTGATCTCGTGCTCACCTGGGTGATCATGCCACTGTCGATCATGGCGATTTTTGCCGGGACGATCCTGGCGATACGCGAAGACAACCTCAAAATTCTGCTGGCCCAGTCCTCGATCGCCCAGATCGGTTATATCACCCTTGGTTTCAGCCTCGCCAACAGTGCCGGTGTTGCCGCCGGTTTCATTCACATCACCAACCATGCCCTGATCAAGGGTGGTTTGTTTATGGCGGTGGGGGCGCTCGGCCTGGTGCTTGGCGGCCGTGTTACCATGGCCTCGGTCAGGGGGATGGGGCGGGCGATGCCGATCACCGCATCGGCAATGATGGTCTGCGGCCTGTCGCTGATCGGCCTGCCCCTGACAGCCGGGTTCATCTCAAAAGTCTATCTGGTGATGGCGCTGGTCTCGTCATCGCTCTGGCTGGTGACAGGGCTTGTGCTGATCTCAAGTGCGCTCTCGGTGATCTATCTCTGGCGGATTGTTGAGGCCATGTGGATGCAGCCGCGCCCGCAAGCGGGCAAGGTGGCGGAAAACCCCATGGTCTACGGGCCGCTCTGGCTTGTGGCATTGGCCAATATCTATTTCGGTCTTGATGCGGGGATGGTTGTCAACGCCTCGAATGCTGCGGCGGTATCCCTCGGCATGACTGTGGGGGCAGGGGGATGATGATGGCACCGCAGACAGCAATGATCGTGGGTCTTCTGGCACCATTGGTGACAGCGTTGCTCGTGCCGCTGCTTGCTATGCGGGAAAACTGGCGGGATTCTGCCGGGCCGGTCGGGGCCGTTGTGTCCTTTGCCGCTGCCTTGAGCGTCGCCGGGGCGGTGCTGAACGGCGAAACCCCGACCCTCAACCTGCTGACGGTGATGCCGGGGCTCGACCTGTCCTTTGTTGTGACACCGGCAGGGGCTGTGTTTGGGTGTGTGGCCTCAGGGCTGTGGATTCTCGCCTCGCTTTATTCGACCGGCTATATGCGCGGCAATAACGAAAAGCACCAGACACGCTTTGCCGTGTGCTATGCGGTTGCTGTTCACGCTGCCATGGCCATCGCCTGGTCCGGCAACCTGATGGTGCTTTTCATCTTCTATGAAATCCTGACCTTCTCGACCTATCCGCTGGTCACCCACAAGGAAAACAAGGAAGCGATTGCGGCCGGGCGGCTCTATATGGGCATCCTCGTGGGCACATCGGTTGTCCTGCTGTTGCCGGCGGTAATCTGGGTCTGGGTTGTGGCCGGGACGCTCGATTTCACCCCGGGCGGGTTGCTCAAGGGCAAGCTTTCACCTGATCTGGCCCCGTGGATGCTGGCGTTGTTTGCCTTCGGGGTCGGCAAGGCGGCTCTGATGCCGATCCATCGCTGGCTGCCGGCGGCCATGGTCGCCCCGACACCGGTTTCGGCGTTGCTTCACGCGGTGGCGGTGGTCAAGGCCGGGGTCTTCACAATCCTGATGGTGGTTGTCTATGTTTTCGGGATCGATTTCCTGCAAGAGACAGGAGCTTCGGTCTGGCTGGCCTGGCTGGCGGCATTCACAATTCTGGCTTCATCGATCGTCGCGATCAGCAAGGATGATCTGAAGGCCAGACTGGCCTATTCGACGATCAGCCAGCTGTCCTATATCGTCCTCGGGGCAGCACTGGCGACCTCGATTGCTGTTGAAGGCGGGCTCTTGCATATCGTCATGCACGCCACCTCCAAGATCACGCTGTTCTTCTGCGCCGGGGCGATCTATGTCGGGGCGCATCTGAAGAAGGTCTCTGAGCTGGATGGGCTCGGGCCGCGAATGCCGCTGGTGTTCATCGCCTTCACACTGGGGGCATTGTCGATCATCGGCATTCCCCCCATGGGCGGCAGCTGGTCGAAATTCCTGCTGATGGCGGGGGCCGTCGATGCCGGGCTGCCATTGATGGTGGCAGTGCTGGCGATCTCGTCACTGCTTAATGTCTATTACCTGCTCGAGCCGGTCTTGCGGGCGTTCTTCCGCCCTGTCAACACCGAGATCAAGGTGCATTCGCCCCTGCTGACGGTTCTGCCGCCTGTCCTGACCGCCATCATCAGCCTGTTGATGTTCTTTGCTGTTGATCTGCTGGTTCCGTTCAGTCAAATGATGGTGATGCCATGACCAAACATTCAGACACCGCAGTAAGACTTCGCGAGTTTGGCGCCTGGGCCACACTGATCCTGATCGGGATCGGTGTTGTGCTGATCATTGCCGAGTTCATTTTTCACCGCCACGGCGAAACCCCGATGGAAGATATGCCGCTGTTTCCGGCTGTTTTCGGTTTCATGGCATTTCTCTTAGTGGTGCTGGGCGGGGTCATCCTGCGTAAACTGATCATGAGGGGGGAAGATTATTATGGTGATCACTGATCTGACCCCGGGGCTGGTGATGATGGTGGCGGCATTCGCCGTGCCTTACATTCCCCATCATATCCGTCAGGCTTTCATGCTGCTGGTGATCGGCCTTTCCGCCTGGGGGTTAACCGCCGGGGCAGGGGAGCACTGGGTGATCCCTGTCTTCGGCCAGGAGATGGTGCTTCACCGTGCCGATAACCTGACCCTGCCTTTCGGGGTGATCTTCCACCTTGCGGCGTTGCTCAATGTGATCTACGGCTGGCATGAACGGCGGGCTGTCGAACATACGGCCGGGCTGGCCTATGCCGGGGCGGCGATAGCGGCTGTCCATGCCGGTGATCTGCTGACGCTGTTCATCTGGTGGGAAGTCACAGCGGTCACCTCAGTGTTCTTGATCCTCGCCACCGGTGGTGAGAAGGCCAAAAACGCGTCCATGCGCTATCTGCTGATCCAGATCACCTCAGGCGTGCTGCTGCTGGCCGGGGCGGCATTCTATTGGCGGGAGACTGGTAGCTGGGCTTTCGAGGCGATGACGCTCGGTTCGGTGGGCACCTGGCTTATCTTCATTGCTTTCGGGATCAAGGCAGCATTTCCGTTGCTTAACGGCTGGCTGCAGGATGCCTATCCCGAAGCCACCGTCATTGGCACAGTGATGCTTTCGGCCTTTACCACCAAACTGGCGATCTACACCCTGGCACGCGGCTTTGCCGGAACCGAATACCTGATCTGGATCGGTGCCGTGATGACAGCCTTCCCTGTCTTCTTTGCTGTGATCGAGAACGATCTGCGGCGGGTGCTGGCCTTCAGCCTTAACAACCAGCTGGGGTTCATGGTGGTTGCTATCGGCATTGGCAGTGAGTTGGCGATCAACGGTGCGGTGGCCCACGCCTTTGCCCATATCATTTATAAATCGCTGCTGTTCATGTCCATGGGGGCCGTGCTTTACCGTGTCGGGACAGCCAAGGCCTCCGAACTCGGGGGGCTCTATAAATCGATGCCGCTGACCATGGTGTTCTGTATCATCGGGGCGATGTCGATCTCGGCGTTTCCGCTGTTCAGCGGTTTTGTTGCCAAGGCGCTGATCATGTCAGCCCTTGGCTATGAAGGCCTGATCATCATCTACACGATCCTGCTGGCTGCCTCTGCCGGGGTGCTGGAACATTCGGGAATCAAGATACCGTATTTCACCTTCTTCGGGCATGATGGCGGCCATGATGTCAAGGAAGCCCCGGTCAATATGCTCATCGCCATGGCAATTGCTGCTGTCTTGTGTATTGGGATCGGTGTCATGCCGCAGTATTATTACCAGATTCTGCCCTATGCGATCGACTATCAGCCCTATGATGCCAGCCATGTGATCGGCCAGTTGCAGCTGCTGATCTTCGCGATGCTGGCCTTTGTCTTCCTGATGTGGGCGAAACTCTATCCGCCTGAGATCCGGTCGACTGTCCTGAACACTGACTGGTTCTATCGCCG
>JBMHCY010000086.1:0-15737 GCA_049889655.1 Puniceispirillales bacterium (SeqCode) | reverse complement strand
GCAGGTCTGGAACCCGTTGGAATGGGCGGAAATGCCCCGCATCGCGTGCATCGAGACAGGCCGCCCGATCATCTTGTCATGGCGTTCGCCTTTCCAGTCCGTCCAGGGCTGGTTGATGGTGATGGTCTTCTCGAATGCCGCTTCGGCGATTTCTGCCGCCAGCCGCCGCAGCCGTGCCGCTGGAACACCTGTTTCCGCCGCTGTGGCCTCGGGGCTGAGCGCCGGGTCGAGCCATTCTTTCGCCATCAGTTCGAAGACTGGAATTGCTGTCTTGCCCTTGACGGTGACACTGCCCTTAAGCGCCGGCTTAAGCCCTTTCGCCGTATGCGCTTTTGTCTTGCCTGTTGTCCTGTCGATGACCAGGGGCGTGCCATCCTTGTCACGCAGGAAAAGCCCGTGATCATTCCCGCCGGGGTTCTGGATCACCAGCCACGGCGCGTTGGTGTAGCGGATCAGATAATCGAGATCGATCTTGCCGCTTTCCATGAGCACCTGGATCAGCGACAGAATCATCAGCCCGTCAGTGCCCGGGGTAATGCCGACCCAGTCATCGGCAACAGCCGAATAGCCAGTCTGTACCGGGTTGACGGAAATTGTCCTGACACCGCGTTCCTTGAGCCGGCCGAGACCGATTTTGATGGGGTTGCTGTCATGGTCCTCGGCGACACCGAAGATCAGGAATAACTCGGTCTTCTCCCAGTCAGGGGAACCAAACTCCCAGAACGCGCCGCCGAGGGTATAGATGCCCCCGGCCGCCATGTTCACCGAGCAAAACCCGCCATGGGCGGCAAAATTCGGTGTGCCGAACTGCTGTGCCCACCAGCCTGTCAGCGCCTGCGATTGATCGCGGCCGGTGAAAAACGCCAGTTTGCGCGGATCCTTGCGGCGGATCGGGGCCAGCCATTCGGTTGCTGTTGACAGTGCTTCTTCCCAGGAGATCTCAACAAATTCACCACTGCCCCGGGGGCCGACACGCTTCAGCGGGGCCCGCAGCCGGGCAGGTGAAAGATGCTGCATGATCCCGGCCGAACCCTTGGCGCAAAGCACACCCTGATTGACCGGGTGATCGCGGTTGCCCTCGATATAACGGATTTCACCATTCTTGATATGGACATTGATCCCGCACCGGCAGGCGCACATATAGCAGGTGGTGCTGGCTATCTTGTCGGCACTGCGCGGCGAGGTATTGACTTCGGGTTGCTTGGACATGAACAGGTTCCTCTAGGACATCAGTGCTGCGAGGGCAACGGAAGCCATCCGGGCTTCATGGGGGTCGGCACGGCTGGTCAGAATGATCGGCACCTTGCCGCCGGTGACAACGCCGGCAGCGCAGGCAGCCTTGTACCATACCATGGCCTTGAACAGAATATTCCCCGAAGTGATATCAGGGACGAGCAGGGCATCAGCCTGCCCCGCCACAGGGTTATTTTCAATCCCCTTGATCGCCACCGCATCGGGGGCTACAGACAGATCAAAGGAAAGCGGGCCGGAAAACCGGGCACCTTCGATATGGGCTGACGCCCACTGGCAGAGTTCCTGAGCATCCATCGATGACGGGATTGAGGCGATCGGTGTTTCGGTGGCGGAAAGAATGGCGACATTGGGGGTGGCGATCCCGAGTGCCTGTGCCGTATCGACCAGCACCCGCAGCGCCTGCTGCCGGGTTTTCAGGTCGGGGGCGACATTGACAGCGGCATCACTGATCAACAGGGGGTTGCCGCCTTCCGGCGGGAACATCGCGAAGACATGGACCATGCGCTTTTCGGCGCGGATACCGGCCTCACGGGCCACGATCCCCCCCATGAAGACATCGGAATGCAGATGGCCCTTCATCAGTGCATCAACCTTGTTGGCACCGGTCAGCGAGATGGCGACATCGATGGCGCTTTTCTCGCCTTTGCAATCGTGGATTTCAATGCCGTCGAGGTCCCATCCCAGGGCATCCGCCTGTTCCCTGATACCGGCCGCCTCACCGATCAGCACAGGCTCGGCAATGCCCTCTTTCCAGGCTTCATGCGCGGTTTTCATCGGCAGCGGAGCCGAGGCACGGACAATCGCCAGCCGCAGCGGCTTAGACCGTGCCGTGCGGGCTTTTTCCATCAGCCAGCCAGGGCAGACCGGCTTTCGTTCGTCAAGGAAGGCAGACATGAAAAATTTTCCCCAGATGCAATTCGTATCATGCCTTTCGCGGGCATGGTTTCACTAGAACCAGTTTTGCCCAATAATGGAACCAGAGCAAGGGGGATCGGCCTCACGGTGTCAGGCTGTTGACGGTTTCGATGAGCGTCCGGAACCCCGGGATGATGTTGTCCTGATGGATTGATGAATAGGCGAGCCGGAAATAGTTGTAGGGCGGCTCGGGGGCGTTGAAAAACGTATCCCCCGGTTCGATCAGCACACCCTTTGCCGCCGCGTGCTGGGCGAGATCGCGACTGTCGAGCCATGCCGGGCCCCTGATCCAGAAACTGGTACCGCCGAAATGCGAACCGGTTTCCTCGAGCAGGCTTTCTTCGGCCAGTGCCTGTTTCAGGAGTTGACGTCTTTCATTGAAATGCCGCCGCAGTCTCTTGATCTGGGAATCGTAATGCCCGAGTGCCATGAAATAGGCTGCCGTCCGCTGTGTCTGCCCCGGCGGGTGCCGGAGCATCAGATGGCGCAGGGCCCGGGCCTCTTCGATCAGTTCTTCCGAGGCGACGAGATAACCGAGCCGCAGCCCCGGAAACAGCGATTTCGAGAAACTTCCGACATAGATCACATGGCCGCTTTCATCGAGGGATTTGAGCGCCGGTGACGGGGCTTCGAGAAAGTTCATCTCAAACTCGTAATCATCCTCGATGATCAGTACATCATGGGTAACCGCCAGTTCCAGCAGATGCTGGCGGCGCTCAAGGCTGAGCGTTGCCGTGGTCGGGCATTGGTGGCTCGGTGTGACAATGACGATATCAGCGGCGGCGATTTTCTCTTCGTCAATGATGATGCCATTGTCATCGACGGGCAGGGTGGTGATATGCGGCGTGCGGCGTTGCAGCAATTCGCGCATATCGGGATAGAACGGGTCCTCGATCACCACCCGGGTGTTCCTGTCCACCAGCAGCTGGGCCAGCAGGAACAGCGCGTTCTGTGCCCCCAGGGTGACCAGAATCCGGTCTGACGGCACCCTGATCCCGCGCCGCGGCAGGCTGTAGGAACAGATATAATCGACCAGCAATGGATCATCATTATGGCCGAAATCCCCGGCGGTGATGCTGAAATCGCGGATCCCCAGAGCCTGACGGGCGCAATCGCGCCATTCCGAATGGCTAAACAGATCCGGGTCGATCTGGCCGTAATTGAACGGATACTTGTATTCACGCCAGTTCAGCGGCTTCCGGACAATATTGAGCGCGGTCGGTTCATGGATCAGTTTCTGCCGCCAGTTGACCTTGTCCTGCGTCGGCTGCTGCCCCGAGGCCTGGCCATCAGCATCGTCGATCGCGGTGACAGGGGCATCACTGCTGACAACAAAGCCCGAACGGCTCACCGGATCAATATAGCCGCTGTCGGTCAGCGCCTGATAGGCGAGGATCACCGTGTTGCGGGACACCCCGAGCTGTTCTGCCAGTTGCCTTGTCGACGGCAGGGGTTCGCCAGCGGCCATGCTGCGGTTGAGAATGGCGCGAACGAAATATTCCCTGATCTGCGTCTGCTTGGGGATGCCCGACGCTGTATCGATCTGAAAGAGGATGGTGCTGTAACCGCGGGCCATGGGTGCCTTTCATCAGCGGGTGAGGGTTGGACTGGTACCAGATAATGCCTTTTCTGGTACTATCACATGACGGGGCAATGTGACTAGCGTATTGTGAGATGAATTTCTGTTTGGAACCTGAAGGAGGTCATCATGCCTTTTGAAACCAATTCACTTGAAGAACACTGGATGCCGTTTACCGGCAACCGTGATTTCAAGGCCAACCCGCGTCTTGTTGTCAAATCCGAGGGCATGTATTGCTGGGATTACAAGGGCGGCCAGGTTATCGACGGGTCATCCGCGCTGTTCTGCACCCCGGCAGGCCACGGCCGTCGCGAGATCGCCGATGCCGTCTATGCCCAGATGTGCGAAAACGACTACACCCCGCATTTCCAGATGGGGCATCCGGGGTCGTTCGAGCTGGCCGAGCGTGTGGCTCGCCTGCTGCCGGAACCGATGAATCATGTTTTCTTCACCAATTCTGGTTCTGAATCTGTCGACACGGCGATGAAGATTGCCCTTGCCTATCACCGCGCCCGTGGTGATGGCCAGCGGACACGGTTCATCAGCCGTGAGCGGGCCTATCATGGTGTGAATTTCGGCGGTCTGTCGCTTGCCGGGATGGTCAAGAACCGCGAGACCTTCAACCTCACCCTGCCGAACATCTCGCTGATCCGGCACACGAAAACCGACGCCCAGTCCTTTGTCCGTGGCCAGCCTGAAACCGATGCTGATCTTGCCGAAGATCTGCAGCGCATGGTCGATGCCTATGGCGGCTCCACCATTGCGGCTGTCTTTGTCGAGCCGGTTGCCGGGTCCACCGGGACGCTGGTCCCGCCGGTCGGTTATCTCGATCGTCTGCGTGAGATTTGCGATGCCAACGGTATCCTGCTGATCTTTGACGAAGTCATCACCGGTTTCGGCCGGATGGGGACACCGTTTGCCGCCCATAAATTCGGTGTCACGCCGGATATCTCCACCATGGCCAAGGCCCTGACCAACGGGTCGATCCCGATGGGTGGTGTTGGCGTCAAGGATGAAATCTACGATACGGTCACCAATGCAGCACCGGAAAATGCCATCGAGTTTTTCCACGGCTACACCTATTCGGCTCACCCGGCAGCCTGTGCCGCCGGTATTGCCACCCAGAAGATCTATGAAGATGACGGTCTGTTCGAGCGTGCCAACGACATGAGCGAGTATTTCCTCGATGCTGTCTGGTCGCTCAAGGATCACCCGCTGGTGGCTGACCTGCGTGGTATCGGCATGATGGCCGGTATTGAAGTCAAGCACGATGGTGTCCCCGGCCGTCGCGGTACCCAGATGCAGAAAGATATGTTCTGGAACGGTCTGCACGTGAAGTTCACCGGCGATGTCGGGATTGTGGCTCCGGCGTTTATTGCCGAGCGCAACCACATTGACGAGATCGTCGACAAGTTCCGCAAGACCCTCGATCAGCATCTCTGATCAAGGGACGTCATGGCGAAAAGGTGATCAGAGCGTCACCTTTTCGGTATGACCGTCAACCGCCATCGCCATCCCCGACACATTGACCGCTTCCGGTGATGCGAGGAAGACGGCCGTATTGGCGATATCCTCGGCGGTGACAAACCGTTTCAGCGAAACACAATCAGCATAGCCCTGCCGCAGATCAGCTTCGGCAATGCCCCGCGCCTGGGCTTCATTGGCGATGACTCTGTCCATGCGGTCTCCCTCGACCGCCCCGGGGCAGATGGCGTTGACACGGATACCGTAGGGCCCGAGTTCCATGGCCAATGTTTTGGTCAGCCCGATGATGCCCCATTTCGCCGCGGCATAGGGTGACCGATACGGATAGCCAAAGAGCCCGGCTGTCGAAGAGGTCAGCGTCATCACCCCGCCGCCCTGTTTTTTCATCCATGGTGCGGCCAGGCTGGTGGCCAGAAACGCGCCATCAAGATTAACCGCAAGGCAGCGCTGCCAATCGGCAAGGCTGATATCCTCGACCGCCGCGGTCGGCCCGGCGATACCGGCATTGGCCATCAGAATATCAAGCCTGTCCCAGACTTGCGGCAGGGTGGTGAAAACTTGCTTCATCTGCGACTCACTGGCGGCATCGGCATTGAAGCCAAGAATGTCGGGATGGCTTGTTGCAAGTTTCTCGAGCATGGCCGCATCAGTATCGGTAACGGCCACGCGGTCTCCCTTTGCCAGGAAGGCTTCCGCCATGGCCAGGCCAAGGCCGGAGGCACCTGCGGTGATCAGGACATGACGTGACATGGGGGTTCTCCTTTGTTCGGGGGATCAGCTGCAATCGAGAATGACAGACCCGCTTTTGTTCGATGCCTCAACCTTTTCATGGGCGGTGGCGCAATCGGCAAGGGGCAGGGTGGCGGCAATGTTTTCGGTGATGGCTCCGGCCTCGAGCAAGTCGAGCAGAACAGTTGTTGCCGCCGCGCGATCCTTTTCATTGAGCAGATAGACGAGCAGCAGATCAAGCCTGATATTCTTGAACATCATGTCATAGAACGGCAGTGTCGGCGTTTTGTCGAGGGCCGAGCCATAGGAGGCGATCGATCCACAGGGGTTGATGACCCGCGCCAGCATCGCGGCATTGACACCGAATTCCGCCTCGACCGCATGGTCGATCCCGCCGGAAGCTTCCATGATCGCATCCCCGAGATCAGGATCACGGTAATCGAGGATGACATCCGCCCCGGCATTCTGTGCGGTCTCGCGGGATTGATCGGATGAGGCGGTGGTGATGATCTGCGCCGCCCCGAGAGCACGTGCGACCTCAATGCAATAGCGCCCGACAACACCCCCACCGCTGCTGATCAGGACAGTCCTGCCGTTGAGATCACCGCCCCGGGTGACAGCATGAACCGCTGTCAGGCCGGGGATGCCAAGGCAGGCGCCATGGGCAAATGAGACTTTTTCAGGCAGCGGATTGACCTGTGCTTCCGGCAGCACGATATATTCCGCCGCCGTGCCGAAGGCCCGCTGCCAGCCGCCGTTGTAAACCCAGACCCGATCACCTTCCCTGAACCGGCTGACACCCTTGCCGACAGCATCCACCACCCCGGCCCCGTCACTGTGGGGGATGACGGCGGGGAAGGGCATGGTCATGCCGCCGACGCTCACCCCGGCACGCAGTTTGACATCTGACGGATTGACACCGGAGGTCATCAGCCGCACCCGGATTTCGCTGGCAGCCGGATCATCGGCTTTCAGCGTCTCGATTTCGATAACATCACGGGCAGGGCCCTTGCGGCGGTATAAAGCGGCTTTCATATACGGCGATCCTCCGTGCAGGGACGGTCTCGGGAAAGGTCAGGATGATCATTGACCTTGCCATGGCCTCGGATTTTATGTTCTGATAATCTAATAAGTCCCAATTGAACCGCAATACTTAAATACGATAATTCAACAGGAGGAATTCATGGAGGAAGTGTTTTCCCGGCGGAAGATTGTTGAGCCCGCCGAGTTGAAAGCCCTAAACGAGCGTTCCGATCTGATGGGTCTGCTTCAGATGGGCAGCCACCTTGGGCTGATCGCTGCCCTCGGGACGGCGCATTATCTGGTCATGGGCACATGGTGGGTGCTGCTGACAGGGTTTGGCCTCGGTGTCGCGATCAATTTTCTCTATGCCGCCCAGCATGAACTGTCCCACTGGACTGTCTTCCGGACCCGCGGGTTGAACGAATTCTTCGGCAGGGTGATCGGCTTTTTCATGCTCTTCCCCCGTGATTTTGACCTGATCATGCATTATTCGCACCACCGCTTTACCCAGGACTGGGATAAGGATGGCGAACTGGTGCGCGAGCCCTATACCCTCAAGACCTTTCTGTTGTGGATGAGCGGCCTGACCTATTGGCGCAACCGGATTTTGGGTATCTTCCGGCGGGCCAGCGGCACGATTATCGAGCCATATATCCATAAAAACGAAGAAGCCAAAGTGGTCCTTGAAAGCCGGGTGCATCTGCTGGGCTATGCTGTGATTGCCGGGGTTTCACTGTGGCTTGAAACAACCGCCGTGCTGACCTTCTGGCTGCTTCCCATGCTGCTGACCAAGCCGGTGCATCAGCTGCAGAACACCATCGAGCATCTCGGGCTGACCCACAATCAGGATATCATGACCAACACCCGGTCCACCCGGACCAATGCCGTCATGCGCTGGCTGTGCTGGCAGATGCCGTATCATACTGCCCACCATATGTTCCCGTCGGTGCCGTTCTGGAAACTGAAGGACCTCGACCGCAAGATTGCCGAGAGCGGTAATCAGGTCCAGCGCATGGGGTGGTTCGAGTTTCAGATTGAAGCCTTCAAGAAACTGAAGGCCAATCACGAGGGCTACTACCCCTATAACGAGGTTTGGATTGTCCCCACCGGCAACGGCCGCACAGCCCGCCTCGAAGCCTGACCGGGGGTGGTGAGATGACCCGGCGGCTGCATTTCTACACATCGCTCTGGGCGATGATGCCGCATGACGACCGGGGCATCACCCTGCCGTATGACGATATTTGCGCAATGGTCGCCGATGCCGGGTATGACGGCATGGCGCTCGATCTGGGGGCCGGTGATGTGGCGCAGGCCCGGGAAGTCCAGCCGCTGATGGCCAAACGCGGGCTGACGCCGTTGATCGTGGCTTTCCCCAAGACAGTCGAAAGCCTGCGCGAGACCCTGATCATGGCAAAGGATTTCGGCGGGCCTTTCGTCGATGTCATCGGCCAGGTCATGCCGGTATCGGTCGATGGCATGATCCCGGTCATCCGGCGGTGGATGGATATGGGGGATGAGATCGGTATGCCGGTGCAGTTCGAAACGCATCGCAACTGCATCACCAATGATCTTTTCACCACCCTGTCGCTGCTTGATGCCATTCCCGAAATGCGGCTCTGTGCCGATCTTTCACATTATGTTGTCGATCGGGAATTCAAGCACCCGCTGCAACGCCATGAGATGGGGATGATCAGCCGGGTGCTGGAACGCTCCGACAGTTTTCAGGGCCGGGTGGCGAGCCGCCAGCAGATTCAGCTGCAACTCGATTTCCCCCAGCATCAGAAATGGGTCGAGCTCTTCAAGGGCTGGTGGCGTGAAGGCCTGGCCAGCTGGCGGGCGCGCAATGCGACCGGCGATTGCGTTTTTCTCTGCGAGCTGGGGCCGCCTGAATACGCCATGACCGACGCCCGCGGCAGGGAGATGTCCAACCGCTGGGAAGAAGCCCTGCTGATCCGTCAATGGGTCTCCGAAATCTGGGAAGAATTAGAACAAGAAGACGTTTGACATCACCCTGTAATGCGATAGGGTGATTGGAAAAATAAATCGGTTAACCGATAAAAAAAGTGGGGAAAACGTGGGCGGAATTCTGACGATCATACTGAAGCGGCTTGGCCTCGGGCTGGTGACGCTTTTGATGGTTTCTATCCTTATTTTCTGTGCGGTAAACCTGTTGCCGGGCGATTTTGCCGAGGCAATCCTCGGCCAGGGTGCGACGCCGGAAGCGGTTGAGGCAATTCGCCGTGATCTGGGGCTCAACCAGCCGTTTGTCGAACGCTATTTCACCTGGCTGTTCGGTGTTCTGCAGGGCGATTTCGGCAACAGTTTTGCCGAGGCCAATTTCAGCGCCTATGGCGGCAGCACAGCGAGCGCGAATTTTGGCTCCGTGGCTGATAAACTGGCCCCTCGCTTCAACAACACCATCTTCCTTGCCGGGGTGACGGCGATGGTCGCGGTGCCGATCTCGCTGTTCATCGGGGTGCTGGCGGCGCTCTATCGCAATTCGGTTTTTGACCGTGTTGCCAATATCGCCACGCTGACCTCGATTTCCTCCCCGGAATTCTTCCTCGCCTATATCCTGATCCTGATCCTGGCTGTGCTTAATCCGCTGCTGCCATCGCTTTCCAATATTTATGACGGGATGGCGTTTGTCGAAAGGCTGGAAAAGACCATGCTGCCCGCCTTGACGCTGACGCTGGTGGTGACCGCGCATATGATGCGGATGACCCGGGCGGCGATTATCAACCTGCTGGCCTCGCCCTTTATCGAAATGGCCCGGCTGAAGGGGCTGAGCCCGTTCCGGGTGATCATGTTTCATGCTCTGCCCAATGCCCTCGCCCCGATCATCAATGTGATCGCGCTGAACCTTGCCTTCCTGATCACCGGTGTTGTGGTGGTTGAGGTGGTGTTCGTCTATCCCGGCATCGGCCAGCTGTTCGTGGACAGCGTCAAGATCAGGGATATTCCGGTGGTTCAGGCCTGCTGTCTCGTCTTTGCTGCGGCCTATATTTTGCTCAACCTGACGGCGGATATCATGGCCATCCTTTCCAACCCACGCCTCAGGCATCCGAAATAGGGGGCTGGTCATGACAGGTTCTATGGAATTCTTGATCTGGATCGCCGGGATGATCGGGGCCAGTGTCGTTATTGACCGGCTTGCCCCGATGCTGCCTGAAGGGATGATCCGTGACAGGCTCAAGAACGCCGGGGTTGTGGTAATCTTCGGCTATGTGGTGATGGTGATGACCGTGGTGATGATCGCCGATTACTACATCGGCTACAGCCTCGGGGCCGCCATGCCGGAATGGTATAAGGCGGTCTCCTTTTTTGGCGGGACCCGGCTGCCGTTCCTGCCGTGGCTGATCAACGGTATTTTCATGTTCGGTATCGCCGGTTTCATTTTCAGATTCCTCGGCCGCATGGTCGGCACGGAATGGTCGCGCAAGATGTTCCGCCAGATGCCGCTGACCGCTTCCTTCGGCTTGCTGACGATCCTTGTTTACGCAGTGCTGTCGATCTTTGCCGATTTCATCGCGCCCTACGGGCAGGCTGATATTTTCGAGCGCGTCAACCTGCTGCCCGGGGGTGACCCGGCACTGGGGGGTGATCCCGACCATCCGCTGGGGACAGACCAGATCGGCCGGGATATTCTCTCACGGCTCATCTATGGGGCGCAGAACACGGTCGGCATTGCCTTTGCGACGACCTGTCTTGCCTTTTTCATCGGCACCACATTCGGGTTTCTGGCGGCAACGCTGGGTGGCTGGTTTGACCAGCTGGTCTCGCGTTTTGTCGATATGCTGATGGCCATCCCGCAGCTGATCTTCGCCCTGCTGCTGATGACCATCGCCACCGCCTGGGCCGGTTCCGAGCGGTCGCTGCTGACCGTCTATATGGTGGTGATCATCGCGGTCCTGGATTCAACCCGTGTCTTCCGTCTGTCGCGTGCCGTAGGGATGAACATCGTTGTCATGGATTTCTTCGAAGCCGCCAAACTGCGGGGTGAAAACCTGGCCTATCTGGTGTTCAAGGAAATCCTGCCGAATGCATATGCGCCGCTGCTTTCTGAATTTGGCCTGCGCTTCTGCTTCGTCTTCCTGACCATTGCCGCGCTGTCGTTCCTCGGCATCGGTATCCAGCCGCCGCTTGCCGACTGGGGGACAATGGTGAAGGATCTCTCGCAATTCATCAATTTTGCGGCGTTCAGTCCGCTGACAGCAACATTGCCGCTGCTTGCTGCCGGGGCTATTGCCCTGCTGACGGTGGCGGTGAACTTTGTCGTCGACTGGATGCTGCACCGGTCTTCAGGGCTCAAGGAGTAGGTCATGGCAAAAAAAGACCTTCTTGTCCGTATCAAGAATCTGGAAATCATCGGCATCACCGATGAAAAGGTTGTGCCGATCATCAACGGTGTCGATCTCGATCTGCATCGGGGGGAAGTGCTCGGGCTGATCGGTGAATCGGGGGCCGGTAAATCGACGCTTGGTCTGGCGGCCATGGGCTTTACCCGGGACGGCTGCCATATCACAGGCGGCGAAGTCAATTTTGACGGCATGGACCTGATCACGGCCAGCCCGCAGCAGAAACGTGATCTGCTCGGCTCGCGAATCGCCTATGTCGCACAGTCTGCGGCAGCATCATTCAACCCGGCGCATCGGATCATCAAGCAGCACAGTGAAGCTCCGGCGATGCACAATGTCATGCCCCGGGCTGAATCCGAACAGGATGCTGTTGATCTCTACCGGCGGCTGCGCCTGCCCAATCCTGAAGAGATCGGCTTCCGTTACCCGCATCAGGTTTCCGGCGGGCAGTTGCAGCGGGCCATGACCGCGATGGCGATGTCGTGTCGGCCTGATCTGATCATCTTTGATGAACCGACAACCGCCCTTGATGTGACCACCCAGATCGAGGTTCTTGCAGCGATCCGGGATATCGTTGCCCAGTTCAACACTGCGGCGATCTATATCACCCATGATCTGGCTGTCGTGGCGCAAATGGCTGACCGGATCAAGGTGCTGCTGCGCGGTGATGAGGTCGAAGAGGCCACCACCGCCAAAATGCTGAAATCCCCGAAAGAGGAATACACCAAATCACTCTGGGCGGTGCGGAGCTTCCAGCGCAAGCAGAAGCCGAAGGCCAAGAAATCCGATGTGCCGGTAATCTCCATGGAAAATGTCACCGCCGCCTATGGCAAGGTTCCTGTGCTCAACGATGTATCGTTCTCGATCCACCGTGAACGAACGGTCGCCGTGGTGGGGGAATCCGGTTCCGGCAAATCCACAGCCGCCCGCTGCATCACCGGTCTGCTGCCGCCGCTTTCCGGCCAGATCCTCAATAACGGTGAGGTGCTGCCCGCCGATTATCGCCAGCGCAGCCGTGATCAGCTGCGCCAGATCCAGATGATCTATCAGATGGCCGATACGGCGCTGAACCCGCGGATGAAAGTGTCTGAAATCATCGGCCGGCCGGTGGAATTCTATCTCGGGCTCAAGGGCGAGGAAAAGAAGCGCAAGGTTTACACCCTTTTTGAGCAAATTGAGCTCGACCCGGCGGAATTCTACAACCGCCTGCCGACGGAACTTTCCGGGGGCCAGAAACAGCGGATCGGGATCGCCCGGGCACTTGCGGCGGAACCCGAATTCATTATCTGCGATGAAGTCACCTCAGCCCTTGATCAGCTTGTGGCGGAGGGGATTCTGAAACTGCTTGCCAATCTTCAGGATCAGATGGGATTGGCCTATATGTTCATCACCCATGACCTTTCAACAGTCCGTGCTATCGCAGACGAGGTTGTGGTGATGAAGGATGGAGATGTTGTCGAACAGGGGCCCAAGGACAAAATGTTCACCCCGCCGCACCATCCCTATACCGACCTGTTGCTCAGTTCCGTGCCCGAAATGGACAAGGACTGGCTCGATAACCTTCTTGAACAAAGGGGAGTTGAAAACATCGGCGATGCAGCAGTCACGAAGATGCGATAGCGTTGACGGGTGCAAAATATCTGTCATACTCAATTAGTAATGTTATCAGGTGTATACCTGACAATTTCCATGGGAGGAAAATGATGGAATTCAATCTTAGCAGACGTTCCCTGATGCAAGGCACAGCTGCCGCTGGTGTCCTCGCAGCGACAGGGGCACCGGCAATGGCTGCGCCGAAGCGTGGCGGTTCGCTGCGTCTTGGCCTCAAAGGGGCCAACACCTCGGACACCTGGGACGGCCGGACCCATTCCGACAGCTACATGATCAACATGGCCCACGGCTGTGTCTTCGACTGCCTCACCAAGGTTCAGTCCAACGGTGAGCTGACAGGCGAACTGGCTGAAAGCTGGACAGCATCCCCGGACGCCAAGGTCTGGACCTTCAAGCTCCGCAAGGGTGTTAAGTTCCACAACGGCAAGGATTTCGGTGCCGATGACGTTCTGGCATCGCTCAACATCCACGTCGCCGAAGGCGCCAAGTCCGCGGCCAAGCCGATCGTTGCTGCCATCACCGAAATGAAGAAGGTCAACAGCCACGAAGTTGAACTGACCCTGAAATCCGGCAACGCCGACTTCCCGTATCTGCTCTCCGATTATCACATTCTGATGTATCCGGCCGGCATGATCGAAGAAGCGATTGCCAAGGGTATCGGGACCGGCCCGTATCGTGTCATCAGCTTCGACCCGGGCGTTCGCGCCGTGGTCAAGCGTGTCGATGATCACTACATGGCTGACAGCTCCGGCTGGTTCGATGAAATCGAAGCCATTGCCATTAACGATGATGCCGCCCGCACCAACGCCCTGATGACGGGCCAGGTCGACGCTATCAACGCCATGGACAAGAAGACCATTCCGCTGGCCAAGGCCAACCCGATGGTCAAGATCGTCGAAGTGACCGGCAACATGCAGTACACCTTCCCGATGCTGGTCGGTGTTGAGCCTTTCGGTGACGTCAATGTCCGTAAGGCCCTGAAATACGCCTGTAACCGGGAAGAAATGGTGGCCAAGGTTCTCCAGGGTCACGGTGCAATCGGCAACGATACGCCGATCGGCCCGGCCAACCAGTACGTGGCCAATGAGCTGACGCAGCTGTCCTATGATCCGGACAAGGCCAAGTTCCACCTCAAGCAGGCTGGGATGTCCTCGCTGAACATTGATCTGTCGGCTTCCGACGCCGCGTTCAACGGGGCTGTCGATGCGGCACTGCTGTATCAGAACTCCGCCAAGGCTGCCGGGATCAACATCAACGTTGTTCAGGAACCGGCTGACGGTTACTGGTCCAACGTCTGGCTGAAAAAGCCTTGGTGTGCGTGTTACTGGTCCGGTCGTGCCACCGAGGACTGGATGTTCTCCACCGCCTATGAGCGTGGTGTGCCGTGGAATGATACCGGCTGGGACGACGACCGTTTCCAGAGCCTCCTGCTCGAAGGCCGTGCAGAACTCGACAGCAACAAGCGTCGTGAAATCTACACCGAAATGCAGCAGATCGTCTCGGAAGAAGGCGCAACCATCATCCCAATGTTCGCCAACTACATCGATGCCCATTCGACCAAACTGGCGCATGGCCCCGATGTTGGTAACCTCTGGATGCTGGACAACTCCCGTATCTGTAAGAACTGGTGGATGGCCTAAACCTCCCCGTTCTTTATCTTTCGGGCGCGGACACCTTCGGGTGTCCGCGTTTTTCTTGCAGTACCGGGTGGTTTCGGGCATGGATAAGGCATGGAATCTCTCGGTCTTGCCCTCGCCATGATCACTTCGGGTGATCCCTATCTCTGGGATATTATCGCGCTGTCGATGAATGTGAGCCTGACGGCCCTCCTGATCGCGACGCTGATCGGGCTGCCGCTGGGCGCGGTGTTGGCGTCCCAGCGTTTTCCCGGTCGCCAGGCGGTCATTGGCCTCATCAACACGATGATGGGGCTGCCGCCGGTGGTTGTCGGCCTGTTCGTCTATATGACCATCTCGAACTCCGGGCCGCTGGGGGTTCTGCAACTGCTCTATACGCCGACGGCGATGATCATTGCCCAGACCATCCTGATCATGCCGATCATCGCCGCCCTGAGTCGCCAGACGCTCGAATTGCTGGCCCGTGAATACGATCAGCAGTTCACGCTGCTGGGGCTGGGGGCGTTGGCCCGTATCCGGGCGCTGATCATCGATGGCCGGTTTGAACTGGCGACGGTGGTGCTGGCCGGGTTCGGGCGGGCGACTGCCGAGGTCGGGGCGGTGATCATTGTCGGCGGTAATATCGACCACTATACGCGGGTGCTGACAACGGCAATCACGCTGGAAACATCGCGCGGCAACCTGGCTGCGGCGATGGCACTTGGCATTGTCCTGCTGTCGCTGTCGCTGCTCATCAATCTTCTGGTGGTGATGGTTCGCCGGTGGGGGGAAAGCCGCTATGGCTATATCGACTAGACCCGCCGCCTATCGTCTCGCCGTCGATAATGTGGTGATCCACCGCAACGGCCAGCGCGTGCTTGACCGGGTTTCGCTCACCGTTGACAAGGCTGGCGTCACCGCGATTGTCGGGCCCAACGGTGCTGGCAAGAGCAGCCTGCTGGCGGTGATGTCCGGGCTGATGCCGCCGGAACAGGGGTCGCGGTCATTCTGTGATCAGGACGGGCGTGAGGCCGCCATCACCCGGATCGGCTATATGCTGCAACGGCCGGTGCTGTTGCGGCGTTCGCTGATGGGGAATCTGGCCTTTGCCATGGATGCGGCAGGCATCCCCCGGGCCGAGCAGGGCCAGCGTGCCCGTGATGTGCT
>JBMHCY010000085.1:0-3515 GCA_049889655.1 Puniceispirillales bacterium (SeqCode) | reverse complement strand
TTTCGACAAAGGGCATTTCGGTATTGGCCCCGTAGACAGAAGAGGTCGAGGCCATCAGCAAATGCCTGACACCGCCATGATGCGCTGCATCCATGACATTGAAACTGCCAACAAGATTGGAATCGACATAGGACCGGGGGTTGTCGATCGAATAGCGCACCCCGGCCTGCGCCGCCAGATGAACCACAATCTCCGGCTGATGGTCGGCGACCAGCCGCTGCATCATCCCGTCTTCTTCGAGCATGGCTTCATGGGCGGTGAACCCGGCATTCTGCTTGAGCATCTGATGCCGCCGCTGTTTCAGCGTCACATCATAATAGTCGGTCATGCCATCCACACCGATGACCCGATGCCCGTGCGAGAGCAAAAGGGCCGCCAGGTGATAGCCGATAAACCCGGCCGTGCCTGTGATCATGACCGTGGTGGGTGTAGACGAGGTGTTCATGCTTTGCGTTCCATCACAAACAGGGTGTACCACAGCGGTATGGTTTGGCAAGGTGCTGTCATGCCTCAGGGCCTGTAGGCAGCGTTTTCCTGCCAGCCGCTGAAGCCCGATTGCAGCACCAGCACATTCTCGTACCCGACCACCCGCAGGGCGAACACCGCCTGGGCAGAAAGCGCGCCTGTATTGCAGAACAGGATCGTCTTGCCGTCTTCGGGGATTTCATCAATCCGGTCAAAAACCTCACGCCATCCAAGATGAACAGCCCCGGGGATGGTGGCGGCCCTGAATTCTTCCTCACTGCGGGTGTCGATGAAGGTCACTGCCTCAAAAATACCCTGGTCGATCTGTTCCGGCATGATGATCCCGGCGTTGTATTCCGAAAAATTCATGTATTCCTGCATGGTGTCGATCACCGCTTCGGTTTCGGCACGGGCAGGCCAACAGAGAAAAATGACAACGCCAGCAAGGGCAGCAAGACGCAACATGGCTCAATTCCTTAGACGATGATGGAAATTACCGGTTATACCCCGGCCAGGCAAGGCCGATCAGACATCACGCATCACCATGAAATCGCCCGGATTGATCCGATCAATGCCATCAACGCCAAGCAGCCCTGACAGCGCATCCCAGAAAGGCTGCACCAGGGCAGCGGCCAGTCTTTCCCGCATCACCGCGACCTGATCATCAGGAACAGCCGCCCCGCAGACAAAGGGCAGGCCGGGCCGGGACGCCGTCTCACCGATCACCCTGACACCTTCGTAATCTTCAGGGCAAACCTGTTGTGCCAGATTGAAGCTGAGCCTGTCGATCGCAGCCAGCATTGCATCACCGCGCGCCACCGCCGCAACAGAACGCAGATGGCCGCCGGTCATGACCTGCCGGGGAAAAACCGCATCGCCGCGGCCCAGCATATGTGCAGCAAAAGCGATCGATCCGGAAAACGATCCCGGCTCGTTGATCGCAACAGGATGGTTTTCGGCATCAAAGTCGGAAACGGCGTGAAGCCCCGTCGCCACCCCCGTGATCAGCACAGAATTATAATGACCAGGGGCGAAACCAGGCAGGCTGAAACTGCCCAGATACTGGTATTGCCCGAGGGGTGCATGGGCAAACTCGATCCCGCAGATCTGCCCCAGCAGCAGCCCGGAGGGCCGCGGATCCAGCCCTTCACGGAGATACGTTGCAAGCGCGGCAAATAGAGGGTCGGACAGGGCCGAGCCATACATATCCAGTTTGATCGCCTGCTGCGCCATGGCAAAGCCTCCCCTGCGGGCCGTCATCATGCCACAGAAACCTGTACCCATGAAGTCTGCTGGCATACAAATTGCCGGCCTCACTGTCTTGAAGGCACAGCCGCTTCATGATAACAATCAACGTTTTTTTCATTTGGGAGTGTGTGATGCGCCCGTTTTTCCTTGTTCTGATTTCGCTTGTTCTTGCGGCACCTGTGTCGGCCTTCACCATCAGGGATGATGGGTCGATCGTCCAAAACGACGGGACTGTCACCCGCGCAAGCAACAAGGAACGCTACCTCGATGCACTTTCCGATTATCGTGCCGGGCGACCGGTAACAGGGTTCCCCACCGCCCGCAAATCCAGTTTCCTCGGCCTGATCGAACAGGAACCCACCGCACCGAGCGGTTATTTCGGGGCCGATATCGTTGAGGAAGGTGCCCCGCTTTTCCCCATGCCGTCATCGATCGATACCGCGAATCCTGTTGAATCGATTGCCAGCAACCTCGGGATGAGCAGCAAGCAGTTCACCGCAGCCCTGGTCAGCTCGGCCAGTGAGTCCTGGCTTGAGGAAAACAGCATCACCCCTGATGTTGTCTCCACCTTTGACGAAACAGTCGATACCTTTCTTGCTGCTGACAGCCAGGCCTCGGCCCTCATCGAAGACGGGGTGAACGCGATCAACGCCACCGGCCTGACCGCAGAGGATATCCGTACCGGCAAACTTGATGCGCTGTTTGAAAACCCGGAAGCCCTGCTTGAGGCGGCCCCGGTGCTGATCGGTGCCCCTGCGGATGTTCAGGCTGCCTTGCAGGCCCGCGCCCAGAGTGTTCTCGCCGAAGCCAAGGGCATTGATCTCAGCGCCCTCGAAGCCATCGATATCGAACTTGATACCACCGACACAGCCGCCCTTGCTGCTGCTGCCCAGGCCGAAACAGAACGGTTGCTGGCTGAAGGCATGAACGCAGTCAACGGCACCGACCTTACTGTTGACGATATTCTTTCGGGCAAACTTGATGAAACCATCGGGATCGATACCGCCCTCGTCAATGCCAGTGACGATGTCTATGCCGCCTATGAAGCCCGGATCAGCGAAAAATTGGCTGAAGAAGCCGGTATCTCTGTTGAAGAAATTAATTTCGTCAACCAGGCCGTGATGGCCGCGGGCGTCAGCTCCGCCGAGGAAGCCAGTCAGGTCGCTGCCGAAGCGGCATCCCAGTTCAACGCTCAGCAGGGAGCTGCTGCCATGGCCGATGCCCAGCGCGCTGCGGCGGAGGCAGATAATCTGGCTGATATCGCCGAAGAACTGCAACGTATTGCCGAAGAAGAAGGCACTGCCGAGGCGATCGCCGCTGCCCAGCAGGCTGCTCAGTCGGCCGAACAGGCTGCCGAGGCTGCTGCTGTGGCCGGTGAAGCCGCCATGGCCGCCGCCAGCGGGGCTGTTGCCCGTACGGCCGAAGAAGCAGCATGGGAAGCCGCATCGCAAAACGCCTATGAGCAAGCGCTTTCAGCCGCCATGGCCGCCGGGCAATCAGCAGAACAGGCTGCTGCCGAAGCTGCTGAAGCTGCTGCCGCTGCCGGTCAGGCTGCGTTTGAAGCAGCTGCTGTCGCTGCTGGAAAATCTGCCTCGGAAGCTGCTGATCAGGCTGCTGCCGAAGCTGCCGAACAGGCAGCCCTGCGGGAGCTCGAACAACAGCTTGAAAGCGGTCAGATCACCGAGGAAGAGTTCCAAGAAGCAATTCAGGACGTTCCTGCCGGCGCCGAGTGATCACTTGCGCTGATGCGATCAGGCCTTGATGCGGTCGAGAACTGTTTCGACGATCTTCTCGGCGGCTTC
>JBMHCY010000084.1:0-10389 GCA_049889655.1 Puniceispirillales bacterium (SeqCode) | reverse complement strand
TCAGGCAGGGCCGGATCGTGATTGCCAACAAGCCAGATCACCTCACGCCCGTCACAACAGGCGGAAATCCGGTCACGGTACTGCTGCGGCAGACTTTCCGCCAGATGCGCGCGATGAAAACTGTCCCCCAGAAACAGGATCAGTTGCGGCTGATCCCGGGTGATCGCTGCGGCAAGCGCCGACAGTGTTTCATCGGTATCATAGCCCGGCATGGCCGCCGTCGCCGAGAGCGCCCTGCCCTTTTCCAGATGCAGATCAGATACCGCCAGAATCCGCCCGCCATCGAAGAGGGCTGTCCCGTCGGCATTCGCCACCACGGTTTCACCGTTCAGGGTGAAGGCGATATTTCGGCGTGCTGCTGTCATAGCACAAACTGTGTCTGGATCGGCGGCATGGCACCGCCATCAAGGGCTTCATCGATGAGATCAGCCTCAAGATCGGCAAGGCTTTCCTCAACGGCCGAGGCGGTGACGCTTTCACGGCCGACCTCGAGCATCAGCGGCATGGCCAGCGGCGACACCCGGTCGAGCCGCCGGAACGCAAGACGGCCATCAAACCGCGACAGCAGATCAGCAAGACGGCGGATATCAGTGAGCCCCCGGGCCGCCTCATCGCGGGTCGCCCGCATCAGAATATGGTCAGGCTGGTAGCGCAGCAGCACATCATAAACAAGATCGGAATTCATCGTCATCTGGCGACCGGTTTTCTCGCTGCCCGGGTGATTTTTCTCGATCAGACCGGCAATCGTGGCGACTGTCCGGAAGCAGCGTTTCATCATCGAGCTTTCCTGCATCCATTCCTCGAGATCATCGCCCAGCATATCCGCCGACAGCAGCCCGGCCGCCAGATCGGTATTCTCGACCGGCCGCAATGACCACACCGCCATGGCATAATCGGTGGCGACAAAGCCGATAGGCCGCAGACCAAGCCGTTCCATCCGCCGTGTCAGCAGCATCCCCAGCGTCTGATGTGCGTTGCGGCCTTCAAACCCGTAGACCACCAGAAACTGCTTGTGCCCCCGGGGAAAACTTTCCACCAGCAGGTTTTCCGGATCAGGCAGAGCCGATTTCCATTGCTGGATTGACAGCCATTGCCGCACCGCCTCGGGGTACTGATCCCAAGAACCGGTATCGGCGATCATCGCCCGGATGCGTTCGGCAAGGTTGGTTGTCAGCGGCAAGCGTCCGCCGGCATAGGCCGGGATTTTCGGCTCAGCCGCAGTGGAAAGCACGGCCTCGGCGGTCATCGTGCCCTTCATGCCGCGATATTCAAGAACCCGTCCGGCAAACATGAAACTGTCCCCGGGAACCAGCGACTGGATGAAATACTCCTCAATCTTGCCAAGGGTGCCGCCGCCACGGAGTTTCAGGGTCAGCGTCTGGCTTTCAACGATCGTTCCGGCATTCAGCCGCCATTGCAGGGCCACCTGGCGCGATGCCATGCGATAGAGCCCGTCCTTGCCCGGGACCAGTTTGTGGAACTTCTCATAGGCTTTGAGCGCATAACCGCCGGTGGTCAGAAACTCGAGCACCTGATCGAAATCCTCACGCTCGAGATTGCGGTAGGGAAAGGCCTCCCGCACCTCGGCATAGAGATCATCAGCGTGGAACGGGTCTGCAATCGCCATGCCAACACAATGCTGGGCCAGCACATCAAGGCCGCCGGGGTGATCAGGGGGATCGTCCAGCAGCGATGACCGGATATCAGCGATTGCCGCCTGGCATTCGAACACTTCAAACCTGTTGGCCGGCACCAGAACAGCACGGCTGATCAGATCATAGCGGTGGCCGGAACGACCGATCCGCTGCAGCAGCCGGGCTGTCCCTTTCGGGGCACCGACCTGAACCACAAGATCGATATCCGCCCAGTCGATCCCGAGATCGAGCGACGAGGTGGCGACAACCGCCCGCAGGCCGCCCTCCGCCATATGAGCCTCGACCTTGCGGCGTTGTTCAGCCGCCAGCGAGCCGTGGTGAATGCCGATGGGCAGGTTGTCATCATTGCACCGCCAGAGGGCCTGAAACATCATTTCGGCCTGCGCCCGGGTGTTGACAAAAACAAGCGTTGTCCGGTTGCTGACAATCAGCCGGTAGATATCCTCCACCGCCCAGGCCGCTGAATGCCCGGCCCAGGGCAGATCGGTTTCGCGGGCAAGGATGCTGATTTCCGGTTCCGTTGTCTTCGCCGCCCGGATCACCGCCACATCTTCCGGATCAGGATCAAGCCAGCCCCGCAGATGATCAGGGTTGGCGACAGTGGCCGAAAGCCCAATACGGCGGGCTGCGGGAGCAAGCCGCCGCAACCTTGCCAGCGACAGCGACAGCAAATCCCCGCGCTTGTTGCCGGCAAGTGCGTGCAATTCATCAAGGATGACACATTGCAGCGAGGCAAAGAATTCCGCCGCATCCGACCGTGTCAGCATCAATTCAAGCGATTCCGGGGTTGTCATCAGCACCGGTGGCGGGTTTTCGAACTGGCGTTTGCGCTTGGCGGGGGGCGTATCGCCTGTCCGGGTTTCAGCCCGGATCGGCAATGCCATTTCGGCGATCGGCGTGGCCAGATTGCGTTCGATATCGACAGCCAGGGCTTTCAGGGGAGAGATATAAAGCGTATGGAGGCCGCTCTGCCGGGGATTGGCCGCCAGATCGACAAGGCTGGGCAAAAACCCCGCCAGTGTCTTGCCGGTTCCCGTCGGGGCCACCAGCAGGGCCGAGCGCCCTTCAGCAGCAGCGTTGATCATCTCCAGCTGATGGTGGTGAACCTGCCAGCCACGACGATCAAACCAGTCCCGGAAGGCTGGCGGCAGCATCGCATCAGTTGAAAACAGATCAGGCATGGACAGGTATCGACATTCTGGAAATCATTCTTAAATTAAGGACTGATGCTTGAATGGCAACCACCGAGAATAACTCCCCCTGACGACGAAAGACAAAAACGATGATCGATCTCTACTACTGGCCGACCCCGAACGGCCATAAAATCACCATTGCCCTTGAAGAAATGGGCCTCGATTATACCCTCAAGATGGTCAATATCGGCAAGGGTGATCAGTTTGATCCCGCTTTCCTGGCGTTCAGCCCCAATAACCGGATGCCGGCGATCATCGATCACGGTGTCGAGGGTGAACCGCAATCGATTTTTGAGTCGGGGGCGATCCTGCTGTATCTGGCCGAGAAGACGGGCCAGCTGATCCCGAAGGATGCGCGCGGCCGCTACAATACGATCCAGTGGCTGATGTGGCAGATGGGCGGGCTCGGCCCGATGCTGGGTCAGGCGCATCATTTCAATTATTATGCGCCCGACCGGATCGACTATGCCATGACCCGCTATTCCAATGAATCAAACAGGCTCTATGGTGTCATGGAAGGCCAGCTGGCGAAAAACGAATGGCTTGCAGGTGATGAATACAGCATCGCCGATATTGCCGCCTTCCCCTGGACCCGGACCTATGAACGCCAGGGCGTCGATATTGATGACTACCCCCATGTGAAGGCCTGGCGGGCGAAAATCTTTGCCCGTCCGGCTGTCGAAAAAGGCATGAAAGCCGGGGCGGATTGGCGTGAGGACCTCAAAAATCTGGGTGAAGATGAGTGGAAGAAACTCTTCGGCCAGGGATCATGAGATGCGGCGGGCGGATGGCATTGATCAATGGGTCAGACCCGGGGATGCCGGGCTGGCCATCGATGCCAGCACGCCGTTTCATGTCGATGCTTTCCGCAAGAGCCCCCTTGTCGTTGTCACCCACGGCCATGCCGACCATGCCCGCCCGGGCCATGACCACGTCATAGCCACACCGGAAACCCTGGCGATCATGGCGGCCCGCTACGGTACCGGTTTCGCCGCCAACACCACCGCGCTGGCCTATCACCAACCGCACAGGATCGGTGATGCAACAATAACGCTGGTTCCCGCCGGTCATGTGCTGGGCAGTGCCCAGGTGGTGATCGACCGTGGTGACCGCCGGGTGGTCATCTCCGGTGATTACAAGCGCAAGCCGGACCCGACCTGTACGCCTTTTGAGGTGGTGGGGTGCGATGTCTTCATCACCGAGGCGACCTTTGCCCTGCCGGTCTTCAGTCACCCTGACCCGGCCGGGGAAATCCAGCGGCTGTTGCGGTCGGTTGAACAGTTTCCGCATCGCTGCCATGTGGTCGGGGCCTATTCGCTCGGCAAGGCACAACGGCTGATCGCGCTGCTCCGCGAAGCCGGATATGACAGACCTGTCTTTCTCCATGGTGCGCAAGAAAAACTCTGCCATCTCTATCAGGACCTCGGCGTTGATCTCGGCCCGCTGGCCCCGGCAACAGCCGGTGAGCGCGGCAAACCCCGGGAAGACCTCTCCGGGGAGATCGTCATCGCCCCGCCTTCGGCGATTGCCGACAAATGGGCCCGGCGGCTGCCTGACCCGCTTGTCGTGATGGCATCGGGATGGATGCAAATCCGCCAGCGGGCGAAGCAATCCGGGGTTGAACTGCCGCTGATCCTCTCCGATCACGCCGACTGGCATGATCTGCTCGTCACCATTGATGAGGTCGCCCCGGCAGAAGTGTGGGTGACTCACGGCCGCGAGGAAGCCCTGATCCGGGCCCTCGCCCTGAAAGGCATCACCGCCCGGGCCCTGTCGCTGATCGGCTATGAGGATGATGCGGAATGAGACGCTTTGCCGGATTGCTGGAACAGCTGCTGTTTGCCCCCCAGCGCAACACCAAACTGGCGTGGCTGGGCGCATGGCTGCAATCCTGCCCGCCGGAAGACCGCGGCTGGGGCGTTGCCGCACTGGTCGGGGAACTTGATCTGGGGCGGGTCAAGGCCGGGCTTGTCCGCAGGCTGGCCGCCACCGCGATCGATGAGGAACTCTTTGCCCAATCCTATGATTTCGTCGGTGATCTGGCTGAGACCACAGCCCTTATCTGGCCGCAGAACCCCGGCCATAACGCCCCTGAACCGGGGCTTGATACAGTCGTTCGGGCACTCAGCACGGCGACACCCGATGAAGCGGAAATGCTGGTCCGGTCATGGCTCGACGGGCTTGATGTCACCGGCCGCTGGGGGCTGCTCAAATTGATCACCGGCGGGCTCCGGGTCGGGGTTTCCGCCCGGATGCTGCGGCTTGCCCTGGCCGAGACATTCGAAAAGCCTGTTGAGGACATAGAGGAAATCTGGCCGCTGATCAGCCCCCCCTATGATGAGATGTTTGACTGGCTTGAGGATCGCCGCAGCAAACCTTCAGCCGAAGGCCGGGCCGTCTTCAGACCGTTGATGCTCGCCCATCCGATTGATGATGCGGAGCTTGAAACCATCACTCCCGAGGCCTTCATGGCGGAATGGAAATGGGATGGTGCACGGGTGCAGCTGGCAGCAGCGGCTGATGGTGTCCGGCTGTTTTCACGGTCGGGGGATGCCATCACGGATGCCTTCCCGGAACTTGCAGACGGCGTTGACTGGCAGGGGACACTGGACGGTGAATTGCTCGCCGGGAAACCCGATGCGATCGAACCGTTCCAGCAATTGCAGCAGCGGCTCAACCGCAAAAAAGCCGGCAAAACACTGATTGCCAAAAATCCTGTTTTCTTTCGGGCCTATGATATCCTGCTCGATGGTCACGAGGATTTACGGCAACAGCCGATCGAGGCACGGCGTCAGCGGCTGGCAGCGGTGATCCGTGATCTCGACCATCCGCTTTTTGATCTTTCCGGGGAACTGGCCTTTACCGACCAGGCTGAACTTGCGGCCTTGCGTGATCAATGCCGCGAGGGCGGGCTTATCGAAGGGCTGATGCTGAAAGCCCGGGGCAGCCCCTATCAGCAGGGCCGGATCAAGGGGGTCTGGTACAAATGGAAACGTGATCCGCTGACGGCTGATGTCGTGCTGATGTATGCCCAGCGCGGCCATGGCAAACGATCGTCGTTCTATTCCGACTATACTTTCGGCGTCTGGAAGGAAGGGGAGGAAGGCCGCATCCTCGTGCCTGTCGGCAAGGCCTATTCCGGCTTTACCGACAGCGAGCTGAAAAAACTCGATCAGTTTGTCCGCAAGAACACAACCAACCGTTTCGGGCCCGTGCGGGAAGTCGCCCAGACCATGGTGGTGGAGGTCGCTTTTGACAGTATCGCCCCGTCGAGCCGCCACAAATCAGGCCTCGCAATGCGGTTTCCGCGTTTCGCACATATCCGCTGGGACAAACCGGCAGCGGAAGCCGATACGCTGGAAACGCTGCAAGGCCTTGTCGAGACTTGTTGACAGCAGGGCCCGGTCTATCTGAAAGCCATGGACCAGCCAGCCTTTCTTGCCGATGCCGCCCTGCCCTCGCTTCGCGACGGGTTCCGTGCTGCCGTGATCGGTGCAACAGGCGGCATTGGCGGGGCCCTGCTCACCGCCTTGCAGGAAAACCCGCGATGCGGGGATGCGATCGGCCTTGCCCGCAACCCGCAACCCGGGATGATCCCGATCGATCTTGATGATGAAACGAGCCTCATCGCCGCTGCCGCCAGCCTCAGTGGTGATGGCAATCTCGACCTGATCATCAACGCCACCGGCCGCCTTCATGATCAGGATACGGGCCTCACCCCTGAGAAATCATGGAAGCATCTCGATGCGGCACGGCTGGTGGAAAGTTACCGGGCGAACTGTATCGGCCCGGCAATGTTGGCCAAGCATTTTCTGCCGCTGCTGCCGCGTCAGGGCAAGGCGGTGATGGCGTTCCTGTCGGCCCGCGTCGGCAGCATCAGCGATAACCGCAGCGGCGGCTGGCACGGCTATCGTGCTGCCAAGGCCGGGCTCAACATGATGATCCGCAATTTCTCCCACGAGATGCGGTTTCGCAACGCTGATGCTGTTATCCTCGGGCTGCACCCGGGCACCGTCGAAACCCGCCTCTCCGCCCCGTTCCGGAACACCGCCCGCCACGATATTCTCGCCCCGGCCAGCTCTGCAACGCATCTGTTGCAGGTGATCGATGCTGCCGGGGCCCCGGTCAGCGGCTCCTGCATCGACTGGAAAGGCCAGATCATTCCGGGCTAGCAGACGGGCGGGGTCAATCCTGATTTTGACTGATTGAAGCCTCACCGTGATTGGTCTAGGCTGATGCGATACTGTCGATGGCTTGAAACAAGAGGTATTGCAATGAAACTCCTGCGTCTTGGCGAAAAAGGCCATGAGAAACCGGCCCTGCTCGATGCCGATGGCACACCGCGTGATCTGTCCGGGGTGATTGGCGACCTGGGCATGGAGACTGTCTCACTGGACAGCCTGGCCGCGTTGCAGGACCTCGATGCCGCCAGCCTGCCCGCGCTTGACCCCGGGCAACGGATCGGGGCAGCGGTCTGTGATACGCCGAACTTCCATTGTGTCGGGCTCAATTATGCCCGTCATGCCGATGAAACAGGCATGGCACGGCCCACGGAACCGGTACTGTTTTCCAAGGCGACCTCCTGCCTCGGCGGCCCGAATGATTCAATCCGGATCCCGGAAGGGTCAGTCAAGACCGACTGGGAAGTCGAGCTCGGCATTGTCATCGGCAGGGATGTGGACCGTATCAGCGAAGACAAGGCTCTTTCCGTGATTGCCGGGTATTGCGTCATCAACGATGTGTCGGAACGCCAGTTCCAGCTCGAACAGGGTGGCCAGTGGGTGAAGGGCAAGTCAGCCCCCGGCTTTGGCCCGGTGGGGCCCTGGCTTGTGACCCCTGATGAGGTCGATGATCCGCAAGCCCTGCCCGTCTGGCTCAGCATTAATGGCGAGATGCAGCAGCAATCAAATACCGATGACATGATCTTCAGTGTTGCCGAGATCATTGCCTATATGTCGCGCTACATGACCTTGCGGACAGGCGATATCATCGCCACCGGCACGCCCGAAGGCGTCGGCCTCGGCCAGAAACCGCCGCGGTTCCTCAAGCCCGGTGATGAAGTCCGCCTTGGCATCGATGGCCTTGGAGAACAGAAACAGGTTTTCGTTGGCTGAACTCAGCTTCTGTAGAGGCCGTTGAGCCGCGCACCATAAACATCGCTGATAATATGACGGCGCGGTTTCAGCGTCGCGGTCATCTGGCTGTTGGCGGTTGAAAATGGTTCATCAGCGAGAATAAACCGCCGCACCCGTTCTATTTTGGAGAGACTTTCATTGGCACGGTCGACCGCCTTGCCGATGGCCGCCTCGACCGCTTTCGTATCATCCCCGGCTGCTTCCAGCACTGCCGCTGACGGCACGATAACCGCCGCCAGCCAGGGCTTGCGGTCACCAAAAACAGAGACCTGTTCAATTTCGGGCTGGATGCTGAGCATGGCCTCGACCCGTGACGGAGCGATATTATCACCGCCGGAATTGACAATGATATCCTTGGCCCGGCCAGTGATGGTGATGTAGCCATCGGCATCAATCGAGCCGAGATCACCGGTATGCAGCCAGCCATCGACAATCGTCGCGGCGGTAGCGGCTTCATCCTGCCAATAGCCTTTCATCAGCATATCCCCGCGGACGAGAATTTCACCTTGCGGGCTGAGCCTGGCTTCAACACCGCGAACAGCGGGGCCGACGGTTTCGATCTTGATCTTCGACGGCCGGTTTGCGGAAATCAGCGGCGAGGCTTCGGTCTGGCCATAACCCTGCAGAATGTTGACCCCAAGACCGAGAAAGAATGTCCCGATATCGGGGTTGAGCGCCGCCCCGCCGGAAATGAAATACTGCAAACGGCCACCAAACCGCCCCCGTACCTTGCGGCGGACCAGCCTGTCGAGCAGCTTATCGAAGATTGCCTCTAGCGGATTCAGCCCCGTGCTGCGCTTTTTTCGGCCCAGCCTCACCGCCTGATGGAACAGTTTTTCAGACAGCCCGCCCTTGGCCTTGACCCCCCGGGTGATGCGGTCATAGAGCACTTCATAAAGCCGCGGAACCGCCGTCATCAGGGTGGGGCCGACCTCGGCCAGATCATTGGCGATCCTGTCGGCGCTTTCGCAGTAATAGATCTCGGATTGTGTCTGTATCGGCAGATGCAGCCCGGCCGTGTGTTCGTAGGAATGTGACAGTGGCAGCAGCGACAGAAACCGTTGCCCCGTGGCACAGCCTCCCTCTTCGAGCAGATCAATGGCCGCATCGATATTCGCCTGGATCGACCGATGGGTCAGCATGACCCCTTTGGGGCGGCCCCCTGTCCCGGATGTATAGATGAAACAGCAGGTATCATCCGCATCAATGGCCTCAAGCCGGGCATCGAGATCGGCGGGTGGGGTGCTGCCGGCCAGCAGATCATCCCAGATCATCACGCTAAGGCCTTTCGGGGCGGTGATGTCTTCCATGGTGATGATTATCTTCAGCCCCTGATCTTTTGCTGCAGCAAGAACATTTTCCGCCAGCACGCCGCCGGAGGTAATCGCCAGAGACGCGCCGCTATGACCGAGGATATAGGCGTGATCATCGATGGTGTTGGTGGTATAGGCAGGCACCACGATACCGCCAACCGCCATGATCGCGAGATCGGCGATCGCCCATTCCGTGCGGTTTTCAGCAGCAATCATGACTCTGTCCCCAGGCTTGACCCCGAGGCCGATCAGCCCTCCGGCAAGCCGCAAGACAGCCTCGCCGGTTTCGGCGGTGGTCATGATGGTCCAGCGGCCATCCCGCCGAGAGGCGAAAAGCGGCAATTCAGGCTGGGTTTCCAGCCGCCGGAAAAAAGCCCGGGGCAGGTTCGGTGTGATGGGTGTTTGATCGGCCATCGTGGCCTCCTCAGCAGTATCGTTCAACGCCGTTCCACTGTTTTGCAGAATACCGGTCTCCATGGGCCCATCCGGCAGGCAGGACAGCATCAATCGCCGCCAGAGCCTCAGCATCAAGCCGGACATCCGCTGCCGCGATCAGCTCGCGGAAATGCCCCAAAGACCGGGTCCCGGGGATCGGGATCACATGATCGCCTCGTGTCAGTACCCAGGCTGTGGCAAGGGTTGAGGCCTTGATCCCCATTTCCGCCGCCAGGGCACGGAAGCCCGCCGCCGCCGCATGGTTGGCCGAAAGGTTCGGTTCCATGAAACGGGGATTGAATTCGAGAAACGGCAAGGTTGCCGCATGGGCACGGGCATGAGGTTTATCGGTCAGCAGGCTCCGCCCCAGAGGGCAGAACGCCACCATCGCCGCCCCGAGGTCAGCGGCTGCCTCGATCATGCCCAGTTCCACCTGACGGGTCGATAGCGAATATTCGGATTGCACAGCGGCCACGGGATGTACGGCCGCAGCTCGCCGCAGCGATGACGGGGCGATTTCTGAAAAGCCGAAGGATTTGATCTTGCCTTCGGCGATCAGGTCCTTCAGCGTTCCGGCGACATCCTCAATGGGGATATCAGCTTCACGCCGGTGAATATAATAGAGATCAAGGCAATCCACCCCGAGCCGCTTCAGCGA
>JBMHCY010000083.1:0-3330 GCA_049889655.1 Puniceispirillales bacterium (SeqCode) | reverse complement strand
CCATCACCCAGTGCCGGAATGCGCTCCATGGCCATGGTGATGATATCCTCGACAGCATCGAGATCAGGCGGCATCAGGTCAGCCCCGAATTCGGGTGGCACCCCGTCGATGGACCAGGTTTTGGCATCCTTCTCATAGGGGCCGAGGATCAGCCCGTCACGTTCCTGACGCACATACCAGCTTTCCTCAGGATCACGGATGATCGGCAATTCCGGCAGACCGGCCTTGATCCGCTCGCTGACCACGGGGATTGTGTCGGTCACCAGATATTGATGGAGAACAGGAACGGACGGGATATTCAGCCCCATCATGGCCCCGATCTCCCAGCCCCATGTCCCCGCGGCATTAACGACATGATCAGCCATGATGACATCTTTTTCTGTTTCGACTCGCCAGCATCCCGCCTCACGGCTGATCGCATGAACGGGGTTGTAGCGTTTGATTGTGACTCCGGCTTTCTGGGCACCTCTTGCCATGGCGTTGGTCGCCAGCGACGGGTCGACATGGCCGTCATCAGGCTCATAGATACCGCCAAGCAACCCTTCCAGCCGGGCCAGCGGATGCAACACCGCGATATCGTCCGGGGTCAGCAGTTTGAGCGGATAACCAGTAAAGGATGACAGCCCGGCAACATGGGCAAACTCATCCATGCGGTCGGGATTGCGGGTGATGCGCATGGCCCCGCTCGGATGGAACCCGCAACTCTCGCCGGTTTCCTCGGGCAGAATATCACGGTAAAGCCGCACCGATCGGGCCCGCAATTCCTGGATCGTCGGGTTATGGGAAAAATGCGTGCACAGCCCGGCTGCGTGCCAGGTCGACCCATGGGTCAGATCATTTTTTTCGACCAGCACGACATCCTGCCAACCCGCCTTGCCGAGATGGTAGGCCAGCGAAACCCCCATCACACCGCCGCCGATGATCAGAACCGAAGCCTTGGTCATGAACGCATCCTCCTGCCTGCCGGATCAAACGGCGGGGCGGAGAGCACCTTTGCCTTGTGCATCCGGCCAGCCACATTGACCTCCAGCAGCGCATCATCGATCAGTGTTGCGGCCGTTTCAACCAGCGCAAAGGCGAGATCGAGCCCGGTGCGGGGGCCTCTCCCGCCTGATGTTGTAAAACCGATAACCCGGCCCTCATGCAACACCGGCTCATCATGGGTGAGCATTGGCCCGCCATCGACCTCTATCAGCACAAGCCGCTGCGCGGTACCGTCTTTCTGTGCTTCGAGCACGGCCGAGGCGATATTTGGCTTAGACCAATCGATGGTGAAACCAAGCCCGGCCTCAAGCGGGGTGATATCGGGGCCGATATCGTGCCCCCAGTGCAGAAAACCCTTTTCCATGCGGCACCCTTCGAGGGCAAGCAGCCCCATAGGCATGGCCCCAGCCTCACTCAGCGCATCAAAGACAGTTCCGGCCGCAGCATTTTCAACCTCGATTTCCCAGCCGCATTCACCGACAAAACTCATCCGTGTGGCGATGACCGGCTGCCCGGCAAGGGTGAACCGCCGCACCGAGCCAAAGCCACCATCCTCGAAATCAGGGGACAGGCTCCGGATCAGATCACGGCTGCCCGCCCCCATGACGCCGATCACAGATGTCAGTTCGGTTTCATCGGTGATGATCACATCATCAGGGAGCATCCGCCGCAGGGTAGCGAGGTCACGCCAGCGGGTCGCCGCACCGGAAACCAGCCGGAATGTCTCATCATCAAGCCGGGTGACAGTGAGATCCGCCTCAATGCCGCCCCGGGCATTGAGCAACTGGGTATAGACAGCACGCCCCGGCGGGCGATCAAGATTGGCCGTCGACAGCCGGTTCAACCCGGCGAGAGCGTGGCTGCCGCTCACCCTGATCTTGGTAAAGGGGGTGAGATCGATCAGCACGGTACCGGTTTCCATGGCCGCTGCCTCACGTTTGGCAATCGGCCACCAGGGCTGATCACCCATGGCGTAGGGCAGTGTCTTTTCGGCGCCCTTTTCAGCAAACCAGAACGGTCTTTCCCAGGTGGCCGTGACGCCGAAATGGGCCCCGGCTTTCGCCCAGTGATCATGAAGTGTCGAGAGGCGCAGGCCCCGCCCGGCTTTCGGCTGCTTGTAGGGCCAGTGGATCGCGAAATTATCCGCCACTGCCTCCTTCATGCGGGCTTCCATGTGGCTGGGCTCGGCAAGCCGCGGATCACAGCGGGCGATATCGACATCCCAGGCATCCATGGAGGGGAAGCCGTCGACCATCCAGTCGGCAAGCAGCCGCCCTACCCCGGCCGAGGACATGACCCCCACCGAATTCATTCCCGCCGCAACATAGAGGCCGTCGATCATCGGTGCAGGCCCGATCAACGGTTTCGTATCGGCGGTAAAACTTTCCGGCCCGTTCATATAAAACTGAATGCCGGCATCGGCGAGAGACGGCATCAGGGCCAGGGCCGATTCCATATAGGGCGTGAACCAATCCCAGTTTTCCGCCATTTCCAGAAAGGGGATATCCCCCTGTGGGCCAAACGCATCCCAGCAGGTGGCGTCAGGTTCAAACACCCCGATCAGCAATTTCCCAGCATCGCCTTTGATGTAGAAATTGCGGTCCAGATCCCGCAACACCGGAAAATCCCTGAACTCATCCCGCGGCTCAGTGACAATATACATATGCTCAACCGGCTGCAGCGGCAATTCCAGCCCCGCGCTGGCCGCCAGAGGTTTCGACCATGCCCCAGTCGCCAGCACCACCGCCCCGGCGGTAATCATCTCACCATCCGCAAGGGCCACGCCCGTCACCCGGTCACCGGCGGTGATCAGACGGTCAACCCGCACGCCTTCACGGATCTCAACCCCCATCTGTTTTGCGGCTTTGGAATAAGCCATGCAGAGATCCACCGGATTAACACTGCCTTCTTCCGGCACCGCCATGGTCAGGGTCACACCACTTGTGTCCAAACCCGGCAAGGCCCCGGCGAGAGCGGCGTTATCGATCATCTCCGGATGCAGCCCGAAATGGCACCCCACCGCCGCGATGCGGCGCAATTCATCATGGCGGTCCGGCTGCCGCGCCAGCCAATACCCGCCAGTGCGGCGATAGCCGGTATCCTGACCGGTTTCGTCCTTCAATCGCGGGAACAATTCCGTGGCATAGGTCGCCAGCCGAGTCATATTGGGGGTGGCGCGCAACGGCCCGACAATACCGGCGGCATGCCAACTGGTGCCGGAAGTCAGTTGATGACGCTCCAGCAACAGGATGTTCTTCACCCCGTGATGCGCCAGATGGTAAACGATGCTCAGCCCGATCGCACCGCCGCCGACAACAATCACATCCGGATGATCAGAAGAAATCG
>JBMHCY010000082.1:0-31448 GCA_049889655.1 Puniceispirillales bacterium (SeqCode) | reverse complement strand
TGAACCGCACGGCGGCGGCGAACGGCATGACGGATGACGCCCATTGCCGGCTGATGCTGACGCGGGGCGTCAAGGCAAAGCCGTTTCAGCACCCGGCCCTGTCGAAATGGGGGCCCACAATCGTCGCCGTTGTCGAGCATTCCAAACCAGCTAGTCATCTGCAAGCCGCAGGCATCCGACTGGCCACTGTTCCGCAAGTGCGCGGCCTGCCTCACAGTCAGGATCCAAAGCTCAACAGCCACAGCAAACTAAACTGTGTTTTGGCCTGTATTCAGGCAGAAAAAGCGGGCGCGGATGAGGCCTTAATGTTGGACCCCCATGGCTTTGTGAACACCACAAATGCCTGTAATTTCTTCATTGTTCGAAAGGGTCAGGTTTGGACCAGTAGCGGTGACTATTGCATGAACGGCATCACCCGGCAGAAGGTAATTGATGTCTGTCGCGCCGATGGCATTCCGGTGTTTGAGCGTAATTTCAGCCTGGTGGATACCTATGGCGCTGACGAAGCCTTTTTGACCGGCACCTTCGGCGCTCAAACCCCTGTGCAAAGCATTGACCATCGCCCCATTGGTGACGGTACGGGCACGCTAGGGCCAATCACACAACGCATTAACCAATTGTATCGTGAATTGATCAAGGCAGAGGTCGCCGACCATGGCTAATATTCGGCGGCTTGCCATGTGGTCTGGCCCACGCAATTTATCGACCGCGATGATGCGCGCCTTTTCTAGTCGTGACGACACCTGGGTGTGGGACGAACCCTATTATGCTGCCTACTTAACCCATTCTGGCCAGCATCACCCCATGCACGATGCCATTCTAGCTGCCGGCGATAGCGATCCCAGTGCGGTAGCGGCGCAATGCCTCACCGCGGTACGCCCCGATCATCATGTCCATTATCAAAAGCATATGACCCACCATATGCTGCCGTCCTTTTCGTTGGATTGGACGGACCAGGTGACCAATCTATTCTTGATTCGGCACCCGGCACGGGTCATTGCTAGCTACGCCAACAAGCGCGATTCCGTGACCTTGGCCGATCTTGGGTTCGAAAAACAATTGGAATTGTTTGACCGGATCGCCAGTCGCCAACATAGCGTGCCGGTCGTGGTTGACGCCGATCGCTTTCTCGAAAATCCAGAAGCCAGCTTGATCGCACTGTGTGCCGCCATCGATCTGGACTATCAGCCAGCGATGATGTGCTGGCCGACAGGACCACACCCAGACGATGGGGCCTGGGCCCCGCATTGGTACGACCGCGTCTGGGCCAGCGACGGGTTCACAGCCGTCTCTCCACCAGCACCTCTACCAGACCTACCACCCGCGTTCGACGAAATGGTCCAAAGAGCCATCGATCTTCAAGCCCCTTTGGCGCAGGCCGCGCTTTTACCATAGACCAAGGCAAACGACGGAAAGGCATTTGACACAGAAAAACAAGGCTTTACGCTGACGCTGGGGCCATGAAAATCGCGTTCAATGCTGGAAGATATCATGCGTATTCTTGAAAGTGCCTTGTATGTAACCGACCTCGCCGCCGCGGAAACATTCTACAATCGGCTACTGGGCACCACGCCCTATCGCAACGAAGCGGGACGTCACATTTTTTATCGGCTTGAGGGTCAGGTGCTTCTGCTGTTCAACGCCGACGAAACAATCAAGCCAAGTGACTTTCCCATCCCGGCACATGGGGCTCACGGCCAGGGCCACGTTTGCTTTTCATCAGAGCCCACCGGCATTCAGGGTTGGCGCCAACGATTGGCGGATTTGGGAATCGATATTGAGTCCGATTACACCTGGGACAGCGGCGCCCAATCCCTCTACTTCCGTGATCCAAGTAACAACAGCCTCGAAATCGCTGAGCCCAAATTGTGGGAATTTGGCTAAAGGCGCTGCACCGCGTCATCCGTGTCCATGGGGCGCGTGCGCTCGACCGCCTCAACATTCTGGGACAGCACAGATTCTGCCGCTCGCATGGGGCGCCAGGCTGGTTCCGCCTGTGGTTCGGCATTATCCCCATCGCCATCATCAGGTGACATGACCCCTGCCATCGCGGTGGCCTGCGCCCACGGGGAAAGCGGCGGTGTCTTATCATCATCATCATCATCCGAGACCGCACCCGGACCGAACAAAAACCGACCAACCAGCAGCAAGTTGATGACAGGAATTGGGGCCAACAATAGCCACAACCATGGCGTGCCAAGGTCGATGAAGCGATTAACGATCGCCATGAACGCCACCCAAACCCCTAACAATGCACCAGCAAACAGCCAATCAACATTCCAATAAAACTCTTCGCCAATCAGGGAGATCAAAACCAGCAAAGTGGCCAGCGTTAATCCAACCACAAACCCTGTCCGGCCCATACGAAAGCCAGGAATGAGCAGAGCAAGAAGAATATTGGGGCGGTCAATCATCGGGATGGTTCGCTTCCGTCTTTTGCGATGAATGTGATGTTGGCACGCTCGGATCAATTGGCAAAGAAAAAGGGCGGAAACCTCAATGAGATTGCCGCCCTACCCTTTGTCCAGGATCTTGTTTGATCGTCCCGGTTTATGCTTTTGCGCGGACCATTGCCTCGGCCACAGCCAATTGCTGGGCTGCAACCATCGCTTCACCATCTGAGCTTGCCGCTGACACCGCCGCTTGCGCTTCAGTCAAAGCTGCCTGAGCGTCGTCGCTGCTGATCTCCGACACCGCCTTGGCGCTATCTGCGAGAACGACAACGCGCTCATCGGTGATTTCCGCAAAACCGCCGCTCACGAAGATATCTTCGCTGGCGCCGCCCATGCTTGCAAACACGGAAACGACACCCGGCCGCAGTGCGGTAATGGTTGGTGCGTGGCCTGGCAGGACGCCGAAGTCACCCTCAGCCCCTGGAACCGCAACCAATTCCGCCTCGACGCTTTTTTCCAAGCGCTCTGGGGTCACCAGTTCAAAAGTTTGGCTTGCCATCTCTTGGCTCCAATCTTTCCTTGGTGCTTGCCGCGCTCCCATGGCTCGGCGTGACAAGCAAGTGTATCAACAGCGGAGCGGCCTGAGCCTTCGGAAGGCCGACCCGCTATACAGCGAAATTATGCTGCGTCAGCAGCCATCTTCTCTGCCTTTGCGACCGCGTCTTCAATGGTACCGACCATGTAGAACGCTGCTTCCGGCAGGTCATCGTAATCACCGTTGACGATCCCCTTGAAGCCCTTGATGGTGTCATCGAGGGAAACAAGCACGCCGGGTGAACCGGTGAAGACTTCTGCCACGTGGAACGGCTGAGAAAGGAAGCGCTGGATCTTCCGGGCACGGGCCACGGTCAGCTTGTCTTCTTCCGACAGTTCGTCCATCCCGAGAATGGCGATGATATCCTGCAGGGACTTGTACTGCTGGAGCACGGCCTGAACCTGACGGGCCACTTCGTAATGCTCTTCACCGACAACCCGCGGGTCGAGCATCCGGGATGTGGAATCCAGCGGGTCCACCGCCGGGTAGATCCCCAGTTCGGCGATCTGACGCGACAGCACTGTGGTGGCGTCGAGGTGGGCGAAGGAGGTTGCCGGCGCCGGGTCGGTCAGGTCATCGGCCGGGACATAAATCGCCTGCACTGACGTGATCGAGCCCTTGCGGGTGGTGGTGATGCGTTCCTGCAGGGCACCCATATCGGTGGCCAGCGTCGGCTGATAGCCCACTGCCGAAGGAATCCGGCCAAGCAGGGCCGACACTTCAGAACCGGCCTGGGTGAAGCGGAAGATGTTATCGACGAAGAACAGCACGTCCTGGCCTTCTTCATCACGGAAGTATTCCGCCAGGGTCAGCCCGGTCAGGGCAACACGGGCACGGGCACCGGGCGGTTCGTTCATCTGGCCATAGACCAGTGCCGCCTTGGATTCGCCATCGGGATTGATCACCCCGGATTCGACCATTTCGTGGAACAGGTCATTGCCTTCACGAGTCCGCTCACCAACACCGGCGAACACCGAGTAACCCCCGTGGGCCTTGGCGACGTTGTTGATGAGTTCCATGATCAGCACGGTCTTGCCCACACCGGCACCACCGAAAAGACCAATCTTGCCCCCCTTGGCATATGGTGCGAGCAGATCAACAACCTTGATCCCGGTGACGAGAATTTCAGCTTCGGTCGACTGGTCGATATATTCCGGCGCGGCGCGGTGGATGGCATAGGTCTTTTTCGATTTGACCGGCTTGCCTTCATCGACCGGCTCACCGACGACGTTCAGAATACGGCCGAGGGTTTCAGGCCCCACCGGAACGGTGATCGGGGCACCGGTATCGACAGCATCCTGACCCCGGACGAGACCTTCGGTCGAGTCCATGGCGATGCAGCGGGCGCTTTGTTCACCGAGATGCTGGGCAACTTCCAGCACCAGCCGCTGGCCGTTGTTATCCACTTCAATCGCGTTGAGGATCGGCGGCAGGTCACCATCAAATTCCACATCGACAACAGCGCCGATGATCTGGGTAATTTTACCGTTTGCGTTCTTGGCCATAGCTATCTTGCTCCGGTTCAGGTTGTTGAGGCAGCGTTAAAGTGCTTCTGCCCCTGAAATAATTTCAATCAGTTCGGTTGTAATCGCAGCCTGACGGGTACGATTGTATTCCATGGAAAGGCGATCGATCATGTCACCGGCATTGCGGGTGGCGTTATCCATCGCGGTCATCCGTGCCGCCAGTTCACTGGCCGAGGATTCAAGGATCGCGGCATAGATTGCCGTGGTCAGCGCCCGGGGCAGCAGATCATTGAGCACCGAGGCTTCGTCAGGTTCGTATTCGTTGGGGACGATCGCACCGGGTGTTTCTTGTTCTTCGGCTGCATCGACATCCGCAGGCACGAGCGAGGAGAAGGTCACTTCCTGGGTGATCGCGGAAACGAAACGGTTGAAGACGATCGAGCAGGTGTCGACGGTGCCGTCCTCAATCATGTCCTGGATCCGGGTGCTGATCGACAGCGCGTCATTAAAGGAAACCGAGGTCCCCTGAATGCCTTCGAGTGTGTCGATAAACAGCTCACCAAACTCACGCCGCAGGGCATCTGCTGCCTTGCGCCCAACCATCAGCAGTTTCGGGGATTTCCCCTCAGCCTGCAGGCGTTCGATCTCACGCCGGGTGGCGCGGATGATGCCGCCGTTGAAGCCGCCGCAAAGACCGCGGTCAGCCGACACGACAACAAGCAGATGGTTTTCCGTCCGGCCGGTCCCGACCAGCAGGGTTGGCCCGGAAGCCGCATCCATGCGCCCGGCCAGTTCCGCAATCATGACCTTCATGCGCTCAGCATAGGGACGTGATTGTTCGGCATTATCCTGAGCCCGGCGCAGTTTCGCCGCCGCCACCATCTTCATGGCAGAGGTGATCTTCTGCGTCGACTTGACGCTTTTGATCCGGTTTTTCAGGTCCTTCAAATTGGCCATCGGTTAAACTCCTGCCTCAGCGTGCCTCAGGCAAAGGATTTGGCGTAACCGTCGAGTTCAGCGGTCAGCTTTTCCCGGGTTTCATCAGAGATGGTCTTCTCTTCACGGATCGTATCGAGAATCGCCTTGCCCGCACCCCGCATATGATCGAGGAAGCCGGCTTCAAAGCGATTCACATCACCGACCGGCAGCGGATCGAGATAACCGTTCACACCTGCGAAGATCGACACAACCTGTTCTTCGACAGTCATCGGCGAATACTGCGGCTGCTTGAGCAGTTCGGTAAGGCGGGAGCCACGGTCCAGCAGTTTCCGGGTCGAGGCATCCATATCCGAAGCGAACTGGGCAAAAGCCGCCATTTCACGATACTGGGCCAGTTCCAGTTTGATGGTCCCGGCCACCTGCTTCATCGCCTTGATCTGGGCGGCAGAACCAACACGGCTCACCGACAGACCGACATTCACCGCCGGGCGGATACCCTGATAGAACAATTCGGTTTCAAGGAAGATCTGGCCATCGGTGATCGAGATCACGTTGGTCGGAATAAAGGCGGAAACGTCACCACCCTGGGTTTCAATGACCGGCAGCGCGGTCAGAGACCCGGCCCCATTATCATCGTTCATCTTCGCCGCACGCTCGAGCAGGCGGGAGTGCAGATAGAAAACGTCACCCGGATAGGCTTCACGGCCGGGAGGACGACGCAGCAAGAGGGACATCTGGCGATAGGCCACCGCCTGCTTGGACAGATCATCATAGACGATCACGGCGTGCATGCCGTTGTCGCGGAAATATTCACCCATGGCACAGGCAGTGTACGGGGCGAGGAACTGCAGCGGGGCCGGATCAGAAGCCGTTGCCGCAACCACGATCGAGTAATCGAGGGCACCGTTTTCTTCGAGCGTCCGCACGATCTGGGCCACCGAAGACCGCTTCTGGCCAACAGCAACATAGATGCAGAAGAGTTTCTTGCTGTCATCCTTGCCTGCCGCATCATTGACACTCTTCTGGTTGAGGAAAGTGTCGATGGCAATTGCTGTCTTGCCTGTCTGACGGTCACCGATGATCAGCTCACGCTGGCCACGGCCGATGGGGATCAGGCTGTCGATCGCCTTGAGGCCGGTCTGCATCGGTTCATGCACCGATTTCCGCGGCATGATGCCGGGGGCCTTGACTTCAACCCGGCGGCGTTCGCCACCATCGATGGGGCCCTTGCCGTCAATCGGGTTGCCGAGGCCGTCAACAACACGGCCGAGCAGACCCTTGCCGGTGGGCACGTCCACAATCGCCCCGGTCCGGCGAACGATGTGACCTTCCTGAATGGAACGGTCATCGCCGAAGATCACGATACCGACATTGTCGCTTTCGAGGTTAAGGGCCATGCCCTTGATGCCGCCGTCGAATTCGACCATCTCCCCGGCCCGGACCTCATCAAGGCCATGGACACGGGCGATGCCGTCACCAACGGAGAGCACGCGGCCGACTTCGGCGACCTCTGCTTCATTGCCAAAATTAGCGATCTGATCTTTCAGGATTGCTGAGATTTCTGCAGCGCGAATATCCATCACCCAATACCCTTCATGGTCATTTCAAGTCTGTTCAACTTGGATTTGATTGACGAGTCAATCATACGAGAACCTACACGGACGATCAAACCGCCGATGAGCGACGGATCGACACGCATAGAAAGAGAAACCTTGTCACTGCCAGCCACCTTGGCCACGGCTTTTTTGACCTCATCCTGAAGGTCACTGTCGATGCTGGTGGCGGAAATGACTTCGGCCGAGACTTCGCCGCGGCGGGCGGCAAGATCGGTCAGAAACTGATCAATAATGGCCTTGACGGCAAACAGACGGCCGTTTTCGGCCACAACGCCGATAAACTGCTGAACCAGATCATCAGCCCCGGCCTTTTCAAGGATAGCGCTGACAGCCTTTTTCTGGTCATCACGGCTGATCGCCGGAGAAGAAATGAAACGGGAGAAATCTTCCGATTCCTCAATCAGATCAAGAATGGCACGAAGATCGACGGCAACAGCGTCAACACGGCCTTTTTCTTCTGCAAGTTGGTAAAGGGCATTGGCATAACGGCCAGTAAAGCCAGCCAGACTTGAAGACACGGGTGACCCTCCTGAAAAGATTCGAACAGATCCCGACGATCCGTCACCGTGGAAAAATTAATTTCCGGCTTGCTATCACACTGAGGGGGGTTAGGCAAGCCTGATGGCACCGGAATCAGGCCCCCGTGGCAAATTGCCCTGACCCGAGATTGCAGGCTGCCCCCGATCAGATGAAATGATAGGGGTCAACATCGACCTGAAGCCGCACCGAAGACGGCAAAGTCAAGGGATCAAGCCATTCCCTGAGGATGGCCTGAAGATTGACATCACGCCCGCAACGGACAAGAAACCGCATCCGGTGACGTCCCCGCAAGACCGCCATCGGGGCCGGGGCCGGGCCGAGGATCATCACCCCGTCATAACGCGGGGCCGAAGCGGCCATCCGGGACGCTGATTCGGCCAAAATCCCAGGGCTTGTGGCAGAGAGCATGATTGCGGCAAGTCGCGCAAACGGCGGCATCTCTGCCGCGATCCGGGCAGCCTTTTCAGATGCAAGAAAGCCTTCACGATCACCCTGCATGAGCCGTTGCAGCACATCGGTTTCCGGGGCTGCCGTCTGCAACATGGCGAGGCCCGGCCGGTCCGCCCGGCCAGCCCGCCCCGCCACCTGGACGAGCATCTGCCAGGTCCGCTCGGCAGCCCGCAGATCACCGCCGCCGAGGCCAAGATCGGCATCGACAACACCGACAAGCGTCAGGTTGGGAAAATCATGCCCCTTGGCGACCATCTGCGTGCCGATGATGATATCCGTCTCACCCGCCGAAATCTGCTCCATGAGGGCTGTCAGCCCGGCATGGCTGGTCACATGATCACTGGAAAGCAGCGCCTGCTTCGCCTCGGGAAAGCGGGCAGCGACCTCTTCGGCAAGCCGTTCGACCCCGGGGCCGCAGGGAACGAGGCTGGCTTCGCTGTCACAGGAAGGGCAGACCTCGGGGAACCGGCTGGCATGGCCGCAATGGTGGCAGCGCATCTGCCCGGCCTTAAGGTGGGTCACCAGCCACGCCGAGCAATTCGGGCAGGTGATACGTTCGCCGCAGGTCCGGCAGAGCGTCACCGGGGCATAGCCCCGCCGGTTGAGAAACAGCAGCACCTGCTCGCGGGCCTCGAGCCGGCCCTTGATCGCCTCGACCAGTGGCGGTGCCAGCCAGGTGCGGCGTTCCGGTGGTGTCCGGCGCAGATCAACAAGGCTGATTTCAGGCAGTTGCGCCCGCCCGGCCCGGGCTGTCAAGCGCAGCCGCTGATAGCGTCCCTGATCAGTATTGACCTCAGTCTCCAGCGATGGTGTCGCCGATACCATCACCACCGCGGCCTTTTCATCAGCCGCCCGCATCACCGCCATGTCCCGGGCGTGATAGACCACCTGATCATCCTGCTTGTAGCTGGCATCGTGTTCTTCATCGATGACGATCAGGCCGAGATCGGCAAATGGCAGAAACAGCGCCGAGCGGGCCCCCACCACAACCTGCGGCAAGGGCTGGCGGATCATCTGCCAGGCCGCCTGACGCTGGCGATCACCGAGCCCCGAATGCCAGAGAATGGGCGCTGCCCCGAACCGTGCAGAAAAGCGGTCGACCATCGCCGGGGACAGCGCGATTTCCGGCAGCAGGATCAGCGCCTGACGCCCCGCCCGCAGCGTTGCCGCCACTGCCTCAAAATAGACTTCCGTCTTGCCGGAACCGGTGACCCCGTCGAGAACGAAGGGGGCATAGCGGCCTTCATCAATGGCAGCGGTGATCGCCGCGGCGGCTTCATGCTGCTGCGGGTTGAGATCAAGCCCCGGGTGATCAGGGTCAGCCACGCGCGGCGACCCCGGCGGGATGACAGCTTCCCGGAGCAGCCCCTTTTCCGCCATGGCCCGGGTTGTCGACGGGCTGACGCCGGCCCGGCGGGCCAACTCGGCCAGCCCCATCGGGGTTGCCCCAAAGGCAGTTTCGAGCACCGCCTGGCGTTTCGGCGGCAGGCTTTCATCGGGAGGCTGTGCCGCGACCCAGCCCATCACGGCTTCCGGCGGGGTGATAATGCGTGCCGATGGCAGCATCATTTTCAGCACAGCACCATTATTGGCCAGCGTCCAGGCGGCAACCTTTTTGATCCAGGCGATCTGCCCGGCCGGGATCGGCGGCGTATCGACCACCGCATGACAGCGTTTGAGCCGGGCCTGATCAAGGTCGGATTGTGACTGGCCAAGCACAACACCAGGCACCTTGCGGCTGCCCAGGGGAACGATGACAACCGCCCCGTCAGGGGTTCCCAGCGGTACCAGATAATCCAGAACAGCCCCGGCAAAAGGCAACGGTGTCGCCAGCATGATGGCGACACGTTTCAGCCCTTCTCCAAGGGTGTGATCCTGTTCTGTCACGCGACAAGCCCCTTTGAAAATGATCCCGAAAGCCTGCCTTTCACTGGCGGAGCCTTTCAAGATCAGGTATGATGGCGCTGCTGTAGCTACCATTGATAGTATAGTCTCGTGTCGCTTTTGGCGACCCTTCATGACCACTAACCCGGATACCCGACATGAAACTCTTTCTTGATACTGCCGATATTGACGAAATTGCCGCCCTCGCCGGCACTGGCCTGATTGACGGCGTCACAACAAATCCCTCGCTGATCGCCAAATCCGGCCGTGACATGGTCGAAACCATCGCCGAGATCTCCGGGCTTGTCGATGGCCCGGTCAGTGCCGAGGTGACAGCCACCGACGCCGATACGATGCTGGCCGAAGGCCGCAAACTGGCCGGGATTGCCGAGAATATCGCCGTCAAGGTGCCGCTGACGCCGGCCGGGCTGGCAACCTGCAAGGCACTTTCGGATGACGGCATCATGGTCAATGTGACACTGTGTTTTTCCGCCGGTCAAGCGCTGCTGGCGGCCAAGGCCGGGGCGACCTTCATTTCACCTTTTGTCGGCAGGCTGGATGATCTCGGCCGTGATGGGATGGGGCTGATCGAGGATATCGTGTCGATCTATGCCAATTTCGATTACCCCACCGAAGTGCTGGTTGCCTCGGTGCGCGGGGTCCAGCACGTTGTCGATGCCGCCCTGATCGGGGCCGATGTCGCCACCGTGCCGGCGTCAGTGATTCACGCCATGTTCAAGCATCCGCTGACCGATAAAGGGCTCGATGCGTTTCTGGCGGACTGGGCCAAGACCGGCCAGAGCATTCTCTAAATAGGGCGCCGCGATGATGACAACCAAAACGGCATCATCACTTCCTGCCGCCGAAGATGTGCTCCGCTTTCTGGAAGCCAATCCGGACTTCCTGATCGATCACCGGCTGGCCGCCAATCCCGGTGGCAGCAACAGCGGCCGGGTGATCGCCCTCAGTCAGGCGGTGATCAGGCGGGCCCATGAAGCGATCCGCCGCAGTCAGACGGCCCAGCTCAACATGGCGGATATCACCGCCGCCAACCAGACCTCGCAGGCCCAGGTGTTTCAGGTGGCCTGTCATCTGATGGCGGCGCAATCCAGCACCGAAATCCTCACCGTCATCAACCACCAGATGCCGGAGATTCTCGGCCTCCACGCTGCCCGTCTGGTGGTGACACCGGCCTCACCGCTTGCCGATCTTGACGCGGCACTGGCCTGCCCGGAAAAAGTGCTGCCGACCCTCACCGGCGGAGAGCCCGTTCGGCTTGGCAAACCGCACGCAGCCCAGGCCAAGGCACTCGCCGCCATTTTGCCCGGTGGTGAAGTCAGCACGGCACTGGCACGTCTGCCTGATCTCACCGATGATGGCAGCCCGCCGATGATGCTGGCACTGGTCGGTACCGACAAAGACAGTTTTTCCCCCCAGGACGGCACCGCTTTGCTGTCTTTTACCGTCACCCTGATTGCCATTGCCCTGATCGCCCGGGACAGCAGCGGATGACCGATGCCATCACCACCTGGTTTGCCTGGCTGCGGGATGAAAAACGCTATCCTGAAAACACCCTTGAAGCCTACCGCCGTGATCTTGATTTGTGGTGCCATCATCTCGACCGTCTCGGCTGTCCGCTCGATCAGGTCAGCCGCCATGAATTCCGTGACTGGCTGGCGGGGATGGCTGCCGAAGGCCTGGCCCGATCGACCATCGCAAGGCGTGTTTCGGCGGTGCGGGGATTCTATCGCCACGGCCAGCGCAACGGGTTTTTCGACACCGTCGAGATCACCTATATGAAGCCGCCAAAACGCCAGCCCACCATCCCGAAAGCCCTGGCCGAAACCGATGCCGCAGAACTGATCGCCGCGATCGACGACCTGGGCAGTGACGAGTGGGTCAAGGCCCGCGATGTTGCCCTGCTCAGCCTGCTTTATGGCTGCGGCTTGCGCGTCTCGGAAGCCCTCGGGTTGCGACGCAAGGATGCCCCGCTTGGCTCCTGGCTCAGGATCATTGGCAAGGGTGGCAAGTCCCGCGATGTGCCGGTGGTCGATGCGGTGCGTTTTGCCGTTGATGCCATGGTTAGCCAGTCGCCTTTCGACCCTGGCCCTGAAGGACCGCTGTTTGTCAGCACCCGGGGCGGCGCACTCAACGCCCGGGCCGTGCAGCGGCTTGTCGAAAAACTGCGGCTGCGGCTCGGGCTTGATCAGAGCACAACCCCCCATGCCCTGCGCCATTCCTTTGCCACACACCTGCTTGCCGGGGGTGGTGATCTGCGGGCCATCCAGGCACTGCTCGGTCATGCCAGCCTGTCAACAACCCAGCGCTATACCAAGGTTGATGCCGCTCAGCTCGAAGCTGTCCACAAAGCAACACATCCGCGCAGCAATCCCTGATGCGGGTGGACATTCCACCCCCCATGGCCCATAGTTGACCAAGTGGAGTAAAGGTTAGCCCATGAATAATCCGATTGCCTGGTTATGGCTTATGCTCGCAATCATCGGTGAAGTTGTCGCGACAACATCACTCAAGGCCTCCAAAGAACTGACCGTTTTGTGGCCCTCTGTCATGATTGTTATCGGCTATATGTTCTCGTTCTATTTCATGATTCTGACGATGCGCCACCTGCCGGTTTCGGTGACCTATGCCTTCTGGTCCGCAGCGGGGATTATCTTCATCACCATTGCCGCGGCCCTGCGGTTCAACGAAAAACCTGACCTTCCGGCAGTCCTGGGCATTGCCATGATCGTCGGCGGGGTGCTGATCATCACCATCTTTTCCAAGATGAAAGCCAGCTGATCATGGCCAGGCGGCTCTTGCCGCTGCCTTCACAGCCTGTGTCTAGATATGGATGGCCCGGCCATCGACAGCCAGGGCCGCTTCCTTGACCGCTTCATTGATCGTCGGGTGGGCATGGCAGGTACGGGCGATATCCTCGGCCGAAGCCCCGAAGGCCATGGCCGTGGCACATTCATGAATGACCGTCCCGGCATCATGGCCGATGATATGAACCCCCAGTACCTGATCCGTGGCGGCATCCGCCAAGATTTTGACAAAACCGTCAACGGTGCTCATCGCCCGGGCCCGGCTGTTCGCCTGCAGCGGGAAAACTCCCTTGCGGTAGGAAACTCCGGATTCTTTCAGGGCTTCCTCAGTTTTGCCGATCACCGCGATTTCCGGGTCAGTATAGACAACCCCGGGCACAGCATCGTAATCAACATGACCGGCCATCCCTGCCATGATCTCAACCGCGGCAACACCGTCTTCTTCGGCCTTGTGCGCCAGCATCGGCCCGGCGATCACATCACCGATGGCGAAAATGCCAGGGATCGCCGTTTCGAAATCCTCATCGACAGGAATCCGCCCCTTGTCATCACAGGCAAGGCCAAGTTCATCAAGACCGAGACCTTCCGTATGCGGCTTGCGGCCCACTGCCACCAGCACCACATCGGCGGTCAGTTTTTCGGTCTCACCCCCGGCTGCGGCAGCGATATCAAGCACGACACCAGATTTATTGGCCTTGGCCGCCTTGACGGCTGTTTCAAGACGGAAACTGATCCCCTGCTTTTCCAGAATGGTCTGGAACTTGCGGGCGATTTCAGCATCCATGCCCGGCAGCAAGCGCGGCAGAAACTCGACAACCTCGACCTCAGCCCCGAGCCGTGCCCAGACTGTCGCCATTTCAAGACCGATATAACCACCACCGATCACCACCATTCGCTTCGGCACCTTGCCGAGGCTGAGCGCCCCGGTCGACGAAACGATCTTTTCTTCATCAATGGTGATCCCGGGCAGCGTCGCCGGGCTTGACCCGGTGGCGATCAGGATACGGTCCGCCTGATGCCGGGAGGTCGAGCCATCCGCCGCGGTGACCTCAATATCACCGGCAGCGATAATCCGTGCCGTGCCCACCAGACGGTTGATCTTGTTCTTGCGGAACAGCAGGTCAATACCGCCGGTCAGCCCTGTGACGATCTCATCCTTGTTCTTCATCATCGCCGCGAGATCAAGTTTCGGCTTGCCGAGGCCGATCCCCATGGCGGCCAGTGCGCCTGTGCTGGCTTCGTGATATTTCTCCGATGCGTTGAGCAATGCCTTGGAGGGGATGCAGCCCACATTGAGGCACGTCCCGCCGAGGGTTTCCCGCTTTTCGATGACAGTCACCGTCATCCCCAGCTGGGCTGCACGGATCGCCGCCACATAGCCGCCGGGACCGGCGCCAATTACCACAAGATCAGAACGGTCGTTTTCAGCCATCATCAGTCCTTCCTGTGATCAGACACCGAGCAGCAAACGCCGCGGGTCTTCGATCATGGTCTTGATCCGGACGAGGAAGGATACCGCCTCGCGGCCGTCAATAATGCGGTGATCATAGGAAAGCGCCAGATACATCATCGGCCGGATAACAATCTCATCACCGGATTTGCCGCTCACCACGACAGCCCGTTTCTGGATATTGTGCATTCCCAGAATACCGCTCTGTGGCGGGTTGAGGATCGGGGTGGACATCATCGAGCCATAGACGCCGCCATTGGAAATGGTGAATGTGCCATCCGACATATCGGCCATGGAAAGATTGCCTTCACGGGCCTTCTGGCCGAAGGCAGCGATGCTGGCCTCAATCTCGGCGAGGCTCATCACATCCGCATCTTTCAGCACCGGAACAACAAGCCCCTGCGGCGTGCCCACGGCAACACCGATATTGTAGTAGTTCTTGTAGATGATGTCGTCGCCGTGAATCTCGGCATTGACCGCCGGAAACTCGCGCAGGGCTTCGATCACCGCCTTGACGAAAAACGACATAAAACCGAGTTTGACGCCATAGGTCTTCTCAAAGGATTCCTTGTATTCGCTGCGCAGGGCCATGACCGCGCTCATATCGACTTCATTGAACGTTGTCAGCATCGCCGCAGTGTTCTGGGCATCCTTGAGGCGTGTTGCGATCACCTTTCTGAGCCGGGTCATCGGCACGCGTTCTTCGCGGACATCATCCTGACGCGGCCGCGGGGCAGGTGCCGCCGCTGCGGCAGCCGGATGCGAAACAACCGTTGCTGTTGCCGCCGTACCGGTTTCGATCGCCTTCAGCACATCACCCTTGGTCAGACGGCCATCCTTGCCTGTGCCGGCAATCGCTGCTGGATTGAGGTTGTTTTCTTCAACCAGACGCCGAACAGCTGGGGACAGTGGAGCCGCTGCTGCTGCCGGGGCAGGCGCCGTCGGCACTGCTGCCGGGGCGACAGGTTGAGGGGTGGACGGGGCAGCAGGTTCCGCCGCCGGTGTTGGAGACGGGGCAATCGCCGGGGCATCGCCTTCTTCCAGTGTTGCCAGCAGGGCGTTGACCCCCACCGTTTCCCCCTCGGCTGCAGCAACCGCCGCGATCACCCCGGATGCCGGAGCCGGGACTTCGAGCGTCACCTTGTCAGTTTCAAGTTCCGCCACCGGTTCATCGACAGCCACCGCATCACCGGCCTGTTTGAGCCAGCGCGCAATGGTTGCTTCACTCACCGATTCACCGAGGGGAGGAACCTTGATTTCGATTGCCATGTCATGCCTCTTTCTGTCACCGCCGGGATGGCGGTTCTGCTGTTATTCTGCTGCCTTGTTGCTCGCCGTGCTGGCCAGATCAAGGGCTTCGAGAACCAGTTTTTCCTGTTCCTTCAAATGCCGTGAAAGGCTGCCGGTGGCCGGTGAAGCGGCTTCCGGGCGGCCCACGTAACGCGGCCGTTTGAACTTGCTGCAACCCGCATCATTCATGACCTGCTCAAGGCGGCTTTCAACGAATGACCAGGACCCCATGTTGCGGGGCTCTTCCTGACACCAGACAACCTCAGCATCAGGTTTCGCCGCCAGCATTTCCTTAAGCGTGCGGAACGGGAAAGGATAGATCTGTTCAAGCCGGACAAGACTGACACGGTCATTGCCCTGCTTTTCACGTTCTTCGAGCAAATCGTAATAGACCTTGCCGGAACAGATAACGATCCGCTCCGCCTTTTTGGCGATCTTCGGATCAGTTTCCTCAAGAACACGGTGGAACGTCGTGCCTGTCAGCAGATCATCAATGGTCGAGACGCAACGCTTGTGACGGAGCAGCGATTTCGGCGTCATCATGATCAGCGGCTTGCGGAAATCGCGTTTCAGCTGGCGCCGCAGAATATGGAAATAATTGGCCGGGGTGGTGCAGTTGGCCACCTGCATATTGTCTTCGGCGCAGAGTTGCAGATAGCGTTCGAGCCGGGCTGACGAATGTTCCGGCCCCTGACCTTCATGGCCATGGGGCAGCAGCATGACAAGGCCGTTCATCCGCAGCCATTTGGCTTCACCGGATGAAATGAACTGGTCAACGATCACCTGGGCCCCGTTGGCGAAATCACCGAACTGAGCTTCCCACATCACCAGCGCGTTTGGTTCGGCCTGGCTGAACCCGTATTCAAAGCCGAGAACAGATGCCTCGGACAGCGGCGAATCGATCACCTCGAAAACCGCCTGATCGGTGCTGATATGGTTGAGCGGCGTATGTCTTTCATTGGTGTTCTGGTCGACAAAAACAGCATGACGCTGGGAAAAGGTCCCGCGGCAGCAATCCTGCCCTGAAAGGCGGACAACCTGACCTTCATCAACAAGTGTGCCGAAGGCCAGTTGTTCGGCTGTCGCCCAGTCGATCCCCTCACCTTCATCGATTGCCTTGCGTCGGCCGTCGATGATCCGTTGCAGTTTGCTGTTGATCTCAAAGCCTTCAGGCACCGTCGTCATGGCCCGGGCGACACGGCTGATCGCCTCTGGGGTTACAGCCGTCTCGCCACGCCGGGCTTCACCATGGGCAGTGCGGAAACCGGCCCAGTTGCCTTCAAGCCAGTCGGCCTTGTTCGGCCGATAGCCTGTTCCGGCCTCGAATTCCTGTTCAAGATAGGCCAGATTTTCATCGATGACGGCCTTGGCCTCTTCGGCGGTCAGCACACCTTCGCGCACCAGTTTTTCACCATAGAGCTGGCGGACGGACGGCTGATTGCGGATCGCCTTGTACATCCGCGGCTGGGTGAACGAAGGCTCATCACCTTCGTTATGGCCAAAGCGGCGATAGCAGATCATATCAATCACCACATCGGTGTTGAATTTCTGCCGGAACTCAGCAGCGATGCGGGCGACATGAACAACCGCTTCGACATCATCGCAGTTCACATGGAAAATCGGAGACATCACCATCTTGGCCACATCGGTCGGATACGGCGATGACCGCGAGAAAGACGGGTCGGTGGTGAAACCGATCTGGTTGTTGATGATGATATGAATGGTGCCGCCGGTGCGATAGCCACGCAGGGCGGAAAAGGCAAAGGTTTCCGCCACGATCCCCTGACCGGCAAATGCCGCATCACCATGGATCAGAAGACCGAGAACCGCTGTCCGGTCATCATCCTTGCGCTGTTCCTGCTTGGCCCGGGTACGGCCGATGACAACCGGATTAACCACCTCAAGATGCGACGGGTTGGCATTCAGCGTGAGATGGACTTCACGGCCGTCAAACTCACGGTCGGCGGAATTCCCCATATGGTATTTCACATCCCCGGAACCGCCGGCCTCTTCAGGGTTGGCCGGGTTGCCGAGAAACTCGGAAATAATCGCCCGGAACGGTTTCGAGAGGACATTGTGCAGCACATTGAGGCGGCCACGATGGGCCATCCCCACCACAACCTCTTCCAGCCCAAGCTGTGAGCCACGCTTCAGAATCTGCTCAAGTGCCGGAATAACCGCTTCACCGCCATCAAGGCCGAAGCGTTTCGTGCCGACATATTTCTTGTGCAGGAACTGTTCAAAATTTTCAGCCGAAACCAGCCGTTCATAGATCGTCGTCTTGCCGAGATTGGTGAAATCGGTGTGGTTGCGGATCGCCTCGATGCGTTCCTGGATCCAGGCTTTCTGTTCCGGGTCCTGAATGTGCATAAACTCGACACCGATGGTGTTCGAATAGGTATCACGCAGGATCGACATGATCTCACGTACCGTGGCGACTTCCAGCCCGAGCACGTAATTGATGAAGATCGGCCGGTCATAATCCGCTTCGGTGAAGCCGTAGGTCGCCGGGTCGAGCTCAGGGTGGTAATGCGGTTCCGCCAGATCGAGCGGGTCGAGCTTCGCCATCAGGTGACCACGGATGCGGAACGCCCGGATGAGCATGATCGCACGGATCGAATCAAGTGTTGCAGCACGGATGGAATCTTCTGAAACTTCCGGCACGGCCCCGGTATTGCGGGCTTCCTCCATGCCGATCACCCGTGACGGTGAGGCCCCCCAACTGGGGTGGCGAGTGGATGCCCCACCTTCTTCAAGGCCTTCAAGGCTTTTGAACCAGACAGCCCATTCAGGGGCTACGCTTTCGGGATTTTGCCGCCAGCGCTGTTGCAATTCCGCGATATAGACGGCATTTGCCCCGGATAAAAAGTCTTCATCCGGATGTGAAGTTTCCATTGTCTCTCCCCCTCGGGGATTCATTATAAAAATTCAACATCAACACTTCAAGCCAGACATGGCCCGGACAGCAATTTATCCGCGCACCGAGGCAACCACATCCAGCAGCCCTTTGACAGCGGCAACAGAGTGATCGAACATGGCCTGTTCATCGTCATTGAGGGTGATTTCGACAATCCGCTCGACACCCCCGGCCCCGATCACCACCGGCACACCGACATACAGACCGTCAAGGCCGTAAGCCCCGTCCACATAGGCAGCGCAGGGCAGCACACGCTTTTTGTCCTTGAGATAGGCTTCCGCCATTTCGATCGCCGACGATGCCGGGGCGTAGAAGGCAGAACCGGTCTTCAGCAGCCCGACGATTTCCGCACCGCCATCACGGGTGCGCTGGACGATCGCATCGATCTTGTCCTGGGTGGTCCAGCCCATGGCAATGAGGTCAGGCACAGGGATACCGGCAACGGTGGAATAACGCACCAGCGGCACCATCGTATCGCCATGACCGCCGAGAACGAAGGCCGTGACATCTTCAACCGACACCTGGAATTCTTCGGCAAGGAAATACCGGAAGCGGGCGCTGTCCAGCACCCCGGCCATGCCGACAACCTTGTTGGCCGGAAGGCCGGAAGCCTCACGCAGGACACCGACCATGGCATCGAGCGGGTTGGTGATGCAGATAACAAACGCATCGGGGCAGTTGTCGCGGATACCGGCGCCAACCTGTTCCATCACCTTGGTGTTGATGCCGACAAGATCATCACGGCTCATCCCCGGCTTGCGGGCGACACCGGCGGTGACGATCACCACATCAGCCCCGGCAATCGCGGAATAATCATTGGCACCGCTGCTGGCGGCGTTGAAGCCTTCGACAGGGCTGGCCTGGGCAATATCAAGGGCCTTGCCCTGGGGAATGCCTTCCTGAATATCGAAAAGAACGATATCGCCCATTTCCTTCAGTCCAGCCAGAAGCGCCAGTGTACCGCCGATATTCCCGGCACCAATGAGTGCAATCTTGTTACGAGCCATCAGTTTTCCTCATTACTCTTGCGGGCATGAAAAAAGCCCATGCTGTCGGAACGGGGGCATACGGAATTGATGTGATTCTGTTTCCCCCAGTATCTTATCGGGTGATACCGCATTGGCCAGAGCGGTGCAAGTCAATCCGCTGTTTCCGTGTTGATTCGGGTCATTTCTGTCAGCCGTGAGACAGTCCGGGGGAATTCCGCCGCCCAGATATCACCTGTGTAGAGCCGGTCGATCGATACCGGTGATGATGCCAGCAGAAACCGCCCCTTGTCATAGAGCGCGTCAATCAGCCAGATCAGCCGCCGGGCTTCATTGCGGCGGGCATCATCCATCACCGGAATGCCATGGAGGATCACCCCGGAAAACCGCTCGGCCAGGGCCAGGTAATCGCGGGCTGCCAGCGGCTGCTCACAGAGATCGGCAAAATCCGCCGCCAGCACTGAGCCGGCGACCCGGTCGAAATGGATATTGCGGCCGGCAACGGTCAGCTGCCCGGGTTCAGGGTCAATACCGCCGGTGAGGCGGCCAAAGACATCATCCAGACGCGCCGCTGTAGCGGCCGTATCACCGATGAAGAAGCCGTCCATACCATCGAGATAACGCTGCCGCCAATCGGTCTGGCTGACCATTTCATGGATGATCAGCCGATCCTTGATCAGATCGATAAACGGCAGAAATCTCTCCCGGTGCAGCCCGCCCTGATAAAGATCATCGGGGGCCCGGTTGGAAGTCATGACCAGCACACCGCCGGTTTCCATGAACCCGCCCATCACCCGCGAGACAATCATCGCGTCGGCGATATCGCGGATTTCCATCTCATCGAAAAAAATCACTCTGGCACCCCCGGCAATCCGGGCGGCGACATGGCGGGCCGGATCACGTTCACGGGCGAGATCAGGGTCCTGGACACGATCGTGGACAGCAGCCATGAAATCATGGAAATGAAAGCGGCGGCAGGATACGCCTTTTTCGCTGGTGAGCCAGCCAAGGGCGAGATCCATCAGCATGGTCTTGCCGCGGCCAACGCCGCCCCACAGATAAAGCCCTTTGACCTCACCCCGCCGCTGCCAGGGCAGACGCCGGGCGGTCAGATCATCGCCGAGCCTCTCAAAGGCCGCAAGCACCGGATACTGTTGAGGATCATCCTCAATCAGCCCTGCTGCTGCACGGTGATGGTACAAAGCCGTCAGGGTCATGCTGCCATCCGCAACACCCCGGCGCGGGGATCAATGCCGTTCAAGTTGCAGTTTCTTGATCTCGGCAATCGCCTTGCCCGGGTTCAGCCCCTTCGGACAGGTCCGGGTGCAGTTCATGATCGTGTGACAGCGGTAGAGCCGGAACGGGTCTTCTAGCGCATCAAGCCGTTCACCTTTGTATTCATCACGGCTGTCGGCAATCCAGCGATAGGCTTGCAAGAGCACTGCCGGGCCGAGATAGCGGTCACCGTTCCACCAGTAACTCGGGCAGGCAGTGGAACAGCTGAAGCACAGAACACATTCCCAGAGACCGTCGAGTTCTTCGCGTTCTTCGGGGCTCTGGCGGCGTTCTTCGCCTTCCGGGGCCGGTGTATCGGCCTTGATCCAGGGCTGCACCGAGGCCAGCTGGGCATAGGCACGGCTGAGATCGGGGACGAGGTCCTTGACCACCGGCATATGCGGCAGCGGGTAGATGGTGATATCGCCCTTGACCTCATCAATTGACTTAAGACAGGCGAGGGTGTTGGTGCCGTCGATATTCATCGAACAGGACCCGCAGATGCCTTCACGGCAGGAGCGGCGGAAAGTCAGAGTCGAATCGACGTCGCCCTTGATCTTGATCAGCGCATCGAGAACCATCGGCCCGCAATCATCAAGATCGATTGTGTAGGTATCCATGCGCGGGTTGGCATCATCATCCGGCGACCAGCGATAGATATGAAAGTCACGCGTCCGCTTGGCTTCAGCCGGAGCCGCGTGAATCTTACCCTTCTGGACTTTTGAATTCTTCGGCAGTGCAAATTCGGCCATTACTGTTCCCCCGATCAGTAGACCCGCGCCACGGGCGGGATCGATTCAACCTCATTGCTGAGGGTGTTCATGTGGACCGGGCGATAACCCAGTGCTGCCTCATTATTCTCATCAAGCCACATCACCGTATGCTTGAGCCATTCCTTGTCATCCCGGTCGGGGTGATCTTCATGGGCATGGGCACCGCGTGATTCATGGCGCTGTTCGGCCGACCGGATCGTCACCAAGGCCTGTGACATGAGGTTGTCGAGTTCCAGGGCTTCAACCAGATCGGTGTTCCAGATCATCGACTGATCGCTGATGCCGATATCATCCATGCGCCCGGCAATGCTGTTCATCTTGCTGCTGCCTTCGGTGAGCGACTGGCTGGAACGGAAGACGGCGGCGTGACGCTGCATCGCCTGCTGCATTTCGGTGCGAATCATGCTGGTGGAGCTGCTGCCGCTGGCATGGCGCATCCGGTCAAGCCGGTCGAGTGCCTTATCTGTGGCGGCCTGAGGGATCGGGGCATGCGGTGCACCGGCCTCGACGGTGGCGGCGGCACGGTAGGCGGCGGCACGGCCGAAGACAACAATATCGAGCAGCGAATTTGTCCCCAGCCGGTTGGCGCCGTGAACCGAAACACAAGCGGCTTCGCCAATCGCCATCAGCCCCGGAGCCACCCGTTCGGGATCATCGGCGGTCGGTGACAGCACCTCGCCGTGATAGTTGGTGGGAATACCGCCCATGTTGTAATGGACGGTGGGCAGGACAGGGATCGGCTCACGGGTAATGTCGACACCGCAGAAAATCCGTGCTGTCTCAGTGATCCCCGGCAGTCGTTCGTGCAGGGTATCTGCATCGATATGCTCGAGATGCAGCAGGATATGATCCTTGTTCGGGCCAACCCCGCGGCCTTCGTTGATCTCAATGGTCATGCCGCGGCTGACAACATCACGTGAAGCCAGGTCTTTGGCTGTCGGGGCGTACCGTTCCATGAAACGTTCACCTTCGGAATTGGTCAGGTAACCGCCTTCACCACGCGCCCCTTCGGTGATCAGCACGCCGGCCCCGTAGACGCCGGTGGGGTGGAACTGGACAAATTCCATATCCTGAAGCGGCAATCCGGCACGCAGGGCCATGGCATTGCCGTCGCCGGTGCAGGTATGCGCAGAGGTGCAGGAAAAATAAACCCGGCCGTAACCACCTGTCGCCAGCACCACACGCTGGCCGTGGAAACGGTGGATGGTGCCGTCTTCAAGCCTCAGCGCAATGACACCGCGGCAGACACCTTCATCATCCATGAGCAGATCAAGGGCGAAATATTCGATGAAAAATTCAGCCTGGTGCTTGAGACACTGCTGATAGAGCGTGTGCAGGATGGCATGGCCGGTCCGGTCAGCCGCAGAACAGGCGCGGCGGGCTATGGACTTGCCGTAGTCGATGGAATGGCCGCCGAACGGACGCTGGTAGATCTTGCCTTCCTCGGTTCGCGAGAACGGCACGCCGTAATGCTCGAGTTCGATCACCGATGGGATCGCATTGCGGCACATATATTCAATCGCATCCTGATCACCAAGCCAGTCGGAACCCTTGACGGTATCATACATATGATACCGCCAGTTATCCCCTTCGCCCATGTTGTCGAGGGCGGCGCCGATCCCGCCCTGGGCTGCCACGGTGTGGCTGCGGGTCGGGAAAACCTTTGTCAGGCAGGCTGTCTTCAGCCCTGAGGTCGCCATCCCGAGCGTCGCCCGGAGCCCGGCACCACCGGCGCCAACAACCACCACATCATAGTGATGATCAGTAATGTCATAAGCAGTCATAAATCCATCCTCTTACGAGAAAGCGATTGAAAGAACGCTGAAGATTGATAGCGTGGCGAGCGCTGCCGTCACCAGTTTAATGGCAACAAGCGACAACAGACGGGTCTTCTCTTTTGATATGTAATCTTCGACAATGACTTGCAAGCCCAGATTGGCATGAAAGAAACCGCAGGCGAAAAGCAGCAGCGTTGCCGATGCGTTGAAAGGCTGCGTCAGCCATTGGCGGGCCGTGTCATAATCTGATCCGGCATGAAGCACAAAACCGGCCACCAGATAAAGCACCAGCGGGATCATCCCCATGGCGGTGATGCGCTGCATCCACCAGTGGGAGACACCGCTGCGCGCCGAACCGAGGCCGCGAGCCTTGCCGAGAGGTGATTCCATCGATGGTGCCATGATCCTGTCCTCCCTTAGCCGATCAGCAGCAGCGCCCAGAGCCCGATGGTCAGCACAGCGGTCATGGCCAGCACGGCCCAGCCCCCGCGATAGACACCTTCAAGGCTGAGCCCGTAGCCGAAATCCCAGAAGAGATGGCGAATGCCGTTCGAGAGATGATAGAACACCGCAGCGGTAAACCCGAAAAGAATGATCTGCCCCGGAATGCTGGTCATGATCATCTGCACAAAGGCATAGTATTCAGGGCCGGTGGCAAGAGCGACAACCCACCAGACAAGCAGAATACTGCCGGAAGCAAGAGCCGCCCCGGAAAGCCGGTGGCTGATCGACATCATCGAGGTCAGTTGCGGCCGGTAGATCAGCAAATGTGGTGAAAGTGGACGTTCTCTGGACATGGTGACTCCCTCACCATCTATATATCGCCATTGGCATGAAGCCGTCAAGAAATCACCCCCTTGAAAACTCAGGGCCACAGTGTCGCAGCAGAGAATGCTGATGCTATCCGCAGACAGCCATTCCTGATAGTATCGCCCCGACGAGGTGCCCGAATAGGTGTTTGCCATGAAAGCTGTTCTTTCCATCCAGTCAGCCGTGACTTTCGGGGCCGTGGGCAACACCATGGCCAATCTCGTCATGGCTGCCTGCGGGCATCATCTCTCACGGGTCGATACGGTGCAGCTGGCCGCCCATCCGGGGCACGGGTTCCGGGCCGGCGGCAGCATCGATGATGCGGCTTTCACCGCGCTTCTTGAGGGGCTCGAAAAACTCGGCCCGGCGATGCCCGTTGCGGCACTGATGACCGGCTATATCGGCCGCCCCGGCCAGATCAAACCGGTGGCCCGGTTTATCACCGATTTCATCCCGCAAAACCCCCATGCCCCGGTGATTGTCGACCCGGCGATCGGCGACCATGGCCGGCTTTATGTCGATGACGGCATCGCCCGCGGGATCGTCCGCTGGCTCTTGCCTCTGGCGACGATCATCACCCCCAATCAGTTTGAACTGGGCTGGCTGGCGGAAGCCGAGATCACCTCGCGTGATGATGCCGTCACGGCAGCACAGCACCTGCTTGACCGTCATCCACGGATGCAGGCCGTCATTCTCACCGGGCATGTCGATGGTGAGATGATCAGTGATGGCCTGATCACCCGTGAGGCCGGTACATTTCATGAAAAGCAGCGCAGCGGGCAGGGGTTTTCCGGCGGCGGTGATCTCTTCTCGGCGATTTTCACTGCATCGCTGATGAGCGGCATGAGCCTTGATGCCGCCACTGAAAGGGCAAGCCGGGCCTGCCATGCGATACTCGAAGAAAGCCGCAAAGACGGATCCGGCGAGATTCTTCTGGACGCTGTCATGGCCCAGCTGCCCTGAGACCCTCGATCAGAGACAGGAGATCAAGAGGAGCGGTATCAACCGCGCGGCTTCAGCCCACGCTTGACGCATTCTTCGGCAATCTGCACCGAATTGAGCGCCGCCCCCTTCCGCAGGTTATCTGATACGCACCAGAACACGAGACCGTTTTCGACTGTCGGGTCCTTGCGTATCCGCGAGACATAGACCGCATCTTCACCGGCTGATTCCTTGGGCGAGACATAGCCTTCATCGGCCCGGTGGTCGATCACCACAACCCCGTCAGCAGCCTTCAGCCTGTCACGGGCCAGGGTTTCGTCAATCGGTTTGGCGGTTTCAATGAACACCGCTTCGCTATGGCCGATGAACACCGGAATACGCACGCACTGGGCGACAACATCCACCGCCGGGTCGAGAATTTTCTTGGTCTCGACCGTCATCTTCCATTCTTCCTTGGTGAAGCCGTCATCGAGGAACTGGTCAATATGGGGGATCGCGTTGAAAGCGATTTCCTTGGTGAACTTTTCCGGCCGTACCGGTTCGTTGACATAGACACCACGGGTCTGGTTGAACAATTCATCCATGCCTGTCTTGCCCGCCCCGGAAACCGATTGATAGGTCGAGACAACCACCCGCTTGATGGTGCAGGCATCGTGCAGCGGCTTCAGCGCAACCACCATCTGGATGGTTGAACAGTTCGGGTTGGCAATGATATTGCGGCGGCCTGCATCAGCCAGCCAGCCATCAAGAACATCGCCGTTGACCTCAGGGACAATCAGCGGCACGTCATCATCCATGCGGAAAGCCGACGAATTATCGATGACAACAGCCCCGGCCGCACCAGCCTTGGGGGCGACTGCCTTGGCGACATCACCACCGGCGGAAAACAGCACCAGATCGACTGTTGAGAAATCAAAACTGTCGAGGGCCTCGACTGTCAGCTCCCTGTCTTCACCATAGGAAATTTCTCGGCCGACAGAACCTTTGGAGGCAAGCGCGTGAACACGGTTGGCGGGAAACTGACGTTCCGCCAGTGTCTGCAGCATTTCGCGACCGACCGCACCCGTTGCCCCGGCAACAGCAATATTGAACATCAGAACCCCCTATCGTGCCTGGGCATCAAGGCCGTCGATGACAGCCTGAATCATGCCGTCAGTCCCGGTGGCGGTAAAGCCGTCGGCCATGATATCCCCGGTCCGAACATCACCGGAAAGCGCGGCCTCGACAGCGTTTTCGACAAGGTCGGCAGCATCACCCATATCAAAGGAATAGCGCAGCATCATGGCGAGGCTCAGCACCTGGGCGAGCGGATTGGCGAGACCCTTGCCGGCAATATCCGGGGCCGAGCCGTGGACAGGTTCATAGAGCGCATGACGCTTGCCCGTTGCCGCATCTTCAGCCCCGAGCGATGCTGACGGCAGCATCCCGAGCGAGCCGGTCAGCATGGCGGCACAATCCGACAGCAGATCCCCGAAGAGATTGTCGGTGACGATCACATCAAACTGTTTCGGGGCCCGGACCAGCTGCATGGCACAGTTATCGGCATACATGTGGCTGAGCGCGACACCGTCGCCTTCAGCCTTGTGCAGGGCGGTCATCACCTCGCGCCAGAGAATCCCCGAATGCATGACATTGGATTTCTCAACACTGGTCAGGCGGCCATCACGCTTGCGGGCCAGATCAAAAGCGACACGGCCGATCCGTTCGATTTCCGGCGGCGTGTAGAGATTGGTGTCAAACGCCCGGGTCATGCCATCGGCATCGGTATCACGGCCGCGCGGTTCGGCAAAATACACCCCACCGGTCAGCTCACGGACAATCATGATATTGAGCCCGGAGACAACCTCCGGCTTCAGCGTCGATGCGGAGACCAGCGGCGGGAACACCATGGCCGGGCGCAGGTTGGCGAACAGGTCCATTTCCTTGCGCAGGGTCAAAAGACCGCGTTCCGGCTTCACCTCGAACGGCAGATCATCATATTGCGGACCGCCGACAGCACCAAAAAGAACAGCATCGGCCGCCATGGCATCGGCAAGGGCTTCATCGGTAAGCGGCACCCCGTGGGCATCGTAGGACGCCCCGCCGACAAGGCTTTCACTGACATCGAAACTAATGGAACGGTTGGCGGCCAGCCAATCCATCACCTTCATGGTTGCCGCCATGACCTCGGCACCGATGCCGTCACCGGCCATGATCATGAGTTTCCTGTTAGACGCCATGGTTTTTATCCTCAATAGATCCGTTAAAGCCAGGGGTGGCTTTCCTTGCGGTTTGTTTCATAGGTTTCAATGGAAGCTGATTTTTCCAGTGTCAGGCCGATATCATCAAGCCCGTCCAAGAGGCACTGCTTGCGGAACGGATCGATATCAAAATTGATGCTGGCCCCGTTGGGGCGGCGGATCACCTGTTCAACCAGATCAATGTCCAGATTGGGGTTTTCCTTATCCATGGCATCAGCCATCAGCGCGTCACGGTCATCGGCGGAGACAACGATCGGCAGAATGCCGTTCTTGAAGCAGTTGTTGTAGAAGATATCGGCAAAACTGGTGGAGATCACCGCCCGGATACCGAAATCCAGCAGCGCCCAGGGGGCGTGCTCACGGCTTGACCCGCAGCCGAAATTATCCCCGGCAACAAGAATGCTGGCATCCCGATAAGGGGCTTTGTTGAGAATGAAATCCGGCTTTTCGCTGCCATCATTGTCAAACCGCATCTCATCGAAAAGATTGGCGCCAAGCCCTGTCCGCTTGATGGTTTTCAGGAACTGCTTGGGGATGATCATGTCGGTATCGATATTGATGATATCGAGGGGTGCGGCGATCCCGCCATGCTGGGTGAATTTCTGCATCATGTCCTCCCTTAGAGCCCGCGGACGTCAGTAAGCTTGCCGGTCACCGCTGCGGCCACCGCCATTTCAGGGCTGACAAGGTGGGTTCTGCCACCACGGCCCTGACGGCCTTCGAAATTCCGGTTTGAGGTCGAGGCACAGCGCTCACCTTCGGTCAGCCGGTCGGCATTCATGGCAAGGCACATCGAGCACCCGGCTTCACGCCAGTCGAAACCGGCTTCCCGGAAAACAGCATCGAGGCCTTCGTCTTCCGCCTGTTTCTTGACGAGACCGGAACCGGGAACGATCATCGCACGGACACCGTCGGCAACCTTGCGGCCACGGGCGATTTCCGCAGCAGCGCGCAGGTCTTCGATGCGGCTGTTGGTGCAGGAACCGATAAACACCGTATCGATGGCAATATCACTCACCGCCATGCCCGCTTCGAGCCCCATGTAATCAAGGGCGCGTTCGATCTTGGCCTGCTGGGCTGTGTCAGAGGCCTTCTTCGGGTCCGGAACAGCACCGGTGATGGCGATTGCATCCTCGGGGCTTGTCCCCCAGGTCACGGTCGGGGCGATATCGGAAGCGTTGATGACAATTTCCTTGTCATAGCGTGCGCCTTCATCGGAAGGCAGCGTTTTCCACCAGGCAACAGCCTTGTCCCACATCTCACCGGACGGGGCCATGGGCTTGCCCTTGATATAGGCAAAGGTGGTTTCATCCGGAGCGATCATCCCGGCCCGGGCACCGGCTTCGATCGACATATTGCAGATCGTCATCCGGCCTTCCATGCTGAGGTTGCGGATCGCCTCACCGGCATATTCGATCACATGGCCAGTGCCGCCCGCCGTGCCGATGACACCGATGATATGAAGGATGACATCCTTGGCGGTAATCCCAGGGCCGAGCGGGCCGTCAACGGTGATCCGCATATTCTTGGCCGGTTGCTGGATCAGCGTCTGGGTGGCGAGGACGTGCTCGACTTCAGAGGTGCCAATGCCAAAAGCCAGCGCCCCAAAGGCGCCGTGGGTGGCGGTATGGGAATCACCGCAGACGATGGTCATGCCAGGCTGGGTGAAGCCCTGTTCCGGGCCGATGACATGGACAATCCCCTGGCGGATATCGGTCATCCCGAAATAGGGGACACCGAAATCGGCAGCGTTCTTTTCCAGCGCTTCGACCTGAATGCGTGATTCTGTATCGGCAATGCCTTCCGACCGGTCCGAGGTCGGCACATTGTGGTCGGCCACGGCAAGGGTGCGTTCGGGGCTTGCGACCTTGCGGCCGGTCTGACGCAGGCCTTCAAAAGCCTGCGGGCTCGTCACCTCGTGGACAAGGTGACGGTCAATGTAAATGAGACTGGAGCCATCGTCATCCCGGTGAACAAGATGAGCATCCCAGATTTTATCGAATAACGTGCGCGGTGCCGACATAGCGCCCCCTCCTTGATGATGATACGGCCTGGATTTGCCCGTCATCGCCAGGGCATCTGAGGCTTGAGGTCGGCAATGACGGGGGGTTGTTCCGGTCAGGCAGTCGCTTCGGTTTTGGTTTCCGTTTTGGCGCTGCGGTCACGGGCTTTTTCAGCAATACGGGCAGCCTTGCCTGTCCGGCCACGCAGGTAATAGAGTTTGGCCCGACGGACCTGACCACGGCGCATGACCTTGATCCCTGCAACACGCGGTGAATAGAGCGGGAAAATACGCTCAACGCCTTCACCATAGGAAATCTTGCGGACCGTGAAGGACGAGTTGACGCCAGCGGATTTGCGCCCGATGCAGACCCCTTCAAAGGCCTGAATACGTTCACGCGTTCCTTCGACAACCTTCACATCGACACGCAGTGTATCCCCGGGGCCGAAATCCGGCACATCCCGTTCTGCAAGGACTTTGTCCATTTCGTTCTGGCCAATACGATCAAGAATATTCATGGCCTTTTCTCCTTCCGTAAAGCGTTCGATGAGCATTCATGTCACGGTATGAACGCTCATATATCACTGTGTTCGGCTTCTGTCACCCCCATACTGCAGGGTTTGTCGATCAGCCTTTGTCGCGGCGGGCCTGCCAGGCCTGCCAGAGATCCGGACGGCGGTCACGGGTGTCCGCTTCGGATTGCTGCTGTCGCCAGCGGCGGATTTCTTCGTGATGGCCACTGAGCAGCACATCGGGAACCGCAAGCCCCTGCCATTCACGGGGCTGGGTGTAGAGCGGGTATTCAAGCAGGCCGTTTTCAAAACTGTCCTGCTGGTGCGCTTCGGCATTGCCCATCACCCCGGGGAGCAGCCTCACCACCGCATCAAGGGTCAGCAGCGCCGGCAGTTCACCGCCGGAAAGCACCACATCACCGATGCTGACTTCGGTCAGGTTGCAATGGTCGATCGCCCGCTGATCAAGCCCTTCGTAACGGCCGCAGACCATAACCACCGCCGGCGCCGCCGCCAGCTCATGGACCATCACCTGATCGAGCCTTTTGCCCCGGGGGGTAAAATAGAGCCGCGGGGTGGCCTCGGGCAGGCCCTGACAGGCATGATCAACAGCCGCCGCCACAATATCGGGGCGCATGACCATGCCCGGGCCGCCACCGAAAGGTGTATCATCGACATTGCGGTGCCTGCCGGTGGCATGATCACGGATATTGATCACATCAAGCAACCAGCGGCCTTCTTCAAGAGCGCGACCGGCGAGCGAATTCCCCAGCGGCCCGGGGAACATCTCCGGAAACAGGGTCAGCACCCTGGCCTTCCAGTTGTTCTCGCCCATGATCTACTCCTCCAGCCAGACGGGATCCACCGCAAGGCTGATCCGTCCCGCCTCGACGGTAATCGGGTGATCACCCCCGAACGGGATCAGCACCGGCTTGCCTTCCGGCCGGGCCACTTCGAGCATCGACCCGGCCCCGAAATCGAACACCGCGGTGACGGTGCCAATCTCGCCCATGGCCTCAGCATCAACAGCACAGCCGATCAGATCAACCTGATAGATCTCATCGGCGGCGGCATCAGGCAGCTTCTCCCGGTCAACGAAAAGGGATTCCCCTTTCAGCGCCTCGGCGGCCTCACGGTTATCGACCCCGTGAAGCCGGGCCAGCACCATGCCTTTGCTGATGCTTTTCACCTCAAGACGAAGGCTGCGGCCATCAGTGAGCCTGACCGGCCCGTAATCCGCCACTGCCTTCGGCGTTTCGGTGAAGGGTTTGATCTTGACCATCCCGCGCACCCCATGCGGTGCGGTGATGACGCCGACACAAACCCGATCATCCGCCATTTAGCTCTCGCTGCTCTCGTCTTCGGCAGCAGCATCTTCAGCCAGGGCTTCCTCAGCCGGGGCCTCTTCAGCCGGAGCCTCTTCAGCAGTGGCTTCTTCAGCAGCGGCTTCTTCAGCCGGAGCATCTTCAGCCGGGGCCTCTTCAGCAGGGGCTTCTTCAGCCGGAGCCTCCTCAGCAGGGGCTTCCTCAGCCGGAGATTCAGCGGCAGCAGCTTCGGCTTCGGCAGCGGCAGCTTCAGCAGCGGCAGCAGCGGCTTCTGCGGCTTCGGCCTCACGTTCCTGGCGCTTCTGGCCCGGTGCGGATTTCTTCGGCTGGTCGCGGATGACCGGTGCATCCATCAGGCCGAGGCCTGCCATCATCTTGTGCACCCGTTCGGTCGGCTTGGCGCCTTTTGACATCCAGTATTTGGCGCGCTCACCATCGAG